>CAYMAW010000019.1:0-12684 GCA_964388565.1 uncultured Piscirickettsiaceae bacterium
CCCTTGGTATTGATATAGAGTTGGAGCAAGAATAATGAAAGATTTATTAGGATTACTAAAAAAACAAAATGCGTCAAGTGACTTTGATACGATTAAAGTATCGTTAGCGTCACCTGAAAAAATTCGTTCATGGTCTTTCGGTGAAGTTAAAAAGCCTGAAACCATTAACTATCGTACATTTAAACCAGAGAGAGATGGTTTATTTTGTGCAAAAATATTTGGACCTATTCGTGATTTTGAATGTTTGTGTGGTAAATATAAACGCCTAAAATATCGTGGTGTAGTTTGTGAAAAATGTGGTGTTGAAGTAACACAGTCTAAAGTTCGTCGTGAGCGTATGGGGCATATTGATTTAGCAACGACCGTAGCACATATTTGGTTTTTAAAGTCATTGCCTTCTCGTATTGGTTTAATGTTAGACATGACGCTAAAGCAAATCGAAGCAGTTCTATACTTTGAAGTATTTATGGTTGTTGATCCAGGGTTAACGCCATTAGAGCCATGGCAAATTCTAACGGAAGAAGAGTATTTAGATGCTATAGATGAGTATGGTGATGAATTTGAATCTCAAATGGGTGCAGAAGCAATTAAAAAAATGTTGCAGTCTATTAACCTAGGTGAAGAATCTGTTCGCTTGCGTGAAGAGATGGAAGTAACGAATTCAGAAACTAAACAGAAGAAACTTTCAAAACGCCTAAAAATTATTGATGCGTTTTTGAAATCAGGTAATAAACCTGAGTGGATGTTACTTGATGTATTACCAGTATTACCACCAGAATTACGCCCATTAGTTCCGCTTGATGGTGGACGATTTGCAACATCTGATTTGAATGATTTATATCGTCGAGTAATTAATCGTAATAATCGTCTTAAGCGTTTATTAGATTTAATGGCACCAGATATCATTGTTCGTAATGAAAAACGCATGTTGCAAGAGTCGGTTGATTCAATGCTAGATAATGGTCGTCGTGGTAGAGCGGTTACCGGTACGAATAAACGCCAATTAAAATCTTTAGCAGATATGATTAAAGGTAAGCAAGGTCGTTTCCGTCAAAACTTACTGGGAAAACGGGTGGATTACTCTGGTCGTTCAGTTATCGTGGTTGGTCCAACATTAAGATTGCATCAATGTGGTCTACCTAAAAAAATGGCAATAGAATTATTTAAACCATTTATTTTTAGTCGCTTACAAAAAAGTGGACAGGCGACAACCATTAAAGCAGCTAAAAAAATGGTAGAGCAAGGATTGCCTGAAGTATGGGATGTGCTTGATGATGTTATTCGTGAACACCCAATTTTATTGAATCGTGCACCAACATTACATAGATTAGGAATTCAAGCATTTGAACCAGTATTGATTGAAGATAAAGCAATTAATTTACACCCATTAGTTTGTTCTGCATTCAACGCCGATTTTGATGGAGATCAAATGGCGGTACATGTCCCTCTTTCATTAGAAGCACAGGTTGAAGCTCGTACGCTAATGATGTCAACAAACAATCTATTATCACCGGCAAATGGTGAACCAATCATTGTACCGTCGCAAGATGTTGTATTGGGGCTGTATTACATGACAAGAGAGTCAATTAATGCAAAAGGTGAAGGTAGAGCCTTCTCAAGTTGGCAAGAAGTTCAACGAGCTCTTGAAGCAAAAGCGGTTGAGATACATGCAAAAATTAAATTAAAAATTAAGCATACGCTGGTTGGAGAAGATGGTGAAAGAACCAATGTAGATAAAATTGTTGATACAACAGTTGGTCGCGCATTGTTAATGAAACTTTTACCTGATGGTTTAACTTATGATTTAATTAATATTAAATTGACTAAAAAAAATGTATCGAAAGCGTTAAATGCTTGTTATCGTATTTTAGGACCAAAAGAAACCGTAGTTTTTGCTGATCAACTGATGTACACAGGCTTTAAATGGTCAACGATGGCAGGTCTATCTTTCTGTTTAGATGACATGCTTATTCCTGATGAAAAAGCAAGTATTCTTGACAAAGCGGAATCACAAGTAACAGAAATTCAAAATCAGTTCTCTCAAGGTCTAGTAACGGAAGGTGAGCGATATAACAAAGTGGTTGATATTTGGTCTCATACCAATGAATTGGTAACTTCTGCGATGATGAGTGAGCTACAAACTGAAACGGTTGTGAATGCAGAAGGTAAGAAAGAAGACCAGTCTTCATTTAACTCTGTTTACATGATGGCGGATTCAGGAGCTCGTGGATCGGTCGCACAAATGCGCCAATTAGGTGGAATGCGTGGACTGATGGCAAAACCAGATGGTTCGATCATTGAAACACCGATTACGGCGAATTTCCGTGAAGGTCTGAACGTACTTCAATACTTTATCTCAACTCACGGGGCGCGTAAAGGTTTAGCAGATACCGCTCTTAAAACCGCTAACTCTGGTTATTTAACTAGAAGGCTAGTTGATGTTGCACAAGATGTTGTTGTTACTGAATATGACTGTAAAACCCTTGTAAGCGTACAAGTTTCATCACATGTTGAAGGTGGCGATGTTGTAGAAGAACTATCGGATAGAATTCTTGGTCGTGTAATCGCACAAGATATTCAAAATTCAGATGGTGAAGTTATTGTAGAAAGAAATACATTACTAAATGAAAGATTAGTTAAGCAAATTGATGAAGCTGGCTTTGATAGTGTACAAGTTCGTTCACCTATTACATGTGAAACTAAGTTTGGTATTTGCCAATCTTGTTACGGTCGTGATTTAGCCCGTGGTCATATGGTTAATCTAGGTGAAGCAGTTGGTGTTATGGGTGCTCAGTCAATCGGAGAGCCGGGTACACAGTTAACGATGCGTACATTCCACATTGGTGGGACAGCATCTTCAACAGCCGCACAGAACCAAATTGAAATAAATCATAATGGAACAGTCAAGTTTGATAACCTAAAAGCTATCACTAATTCTGATAATAAAGTAGTGGTAATTTCTCGTTCAGGAAGCGTGTCGGTTTTAGATGAGTCAGGTAGAGAAAAAGAGCGTTATAAGCTTTCTTACGGAACATTCTTAAATGCGACAGATGGAGCAAAAGTGAAGTCTGGTCAAATTTTAGCGACTTGGGATGCTCATACTCACCCTATTGTTACAGAAGCCAAAGGTAAAGTGCAGTTTGGTAACTTTGATGGTGTAGTAGAAGAAAATGTTGATAATATTACTGGTCTTTCCTCTTATCTAGTGAAGTCTAATTTAGAAAGACCTGCTATTGCAAAAGATGTTAGAGCTTTTATTCAGCTTGTAGATGAATCTGGAGAATCAGTAGTGTTCCCTGGAACAAGCACGCCAGCTATTTATTACCTTCCAGAAAACTCAACGGTTATAGTAAGTGAAAATAGCATGGTTGGTTCAGGTGATATTTTGGCCAAAATACCTAAAGAATCTTCTAAAAACAAAGATATCACGGGTGGACTTCCACGCGTGGCAGATTTATTTGAAGCGAGACAGCCTAAAGATCCATCAATCATGGCAGAAGTCCCAGGTGTAATTAGTTTTGGTAAAGAAACAAAAGGTAAGCAACGCCTTGTGATTACTCAAGATACTGGTGAACAACATGAAACGCTAATCCCTAAGTGGAGAACGATTGATGTGTTTGAAGGGGAAAGAGTTGAAAAAGGTGATGTAGTTGTTGATGGGAATCCTAATCCTCATGATATTTTAAGATTACTTGGTGTTGAAGCTATTACTAAATATATCGTTGATGAAGTGCAAGATGTATATCGCTTGCAAGGGGTTAAAATTAATGATAAGCACATTGAAACAGTTGTAAGGCAAATGCTTAGAAAGGTTGAAATTCTTACTTCTGGTGATACTAATTTAATTCGTGGCGATCAAGCTGAATACTCTAAAGTATTACAATTAAATGAAAAAATGCGTGAAGAAGGTAAGGTTGAAGCAACTTTCCAACGCGTTCTTTTAGGTATTACTAAGTCGTCATTAGCAACGGAATCATTTATTTCTGCCGCATCTTTCCAAGAAACAACAAGAGTGTTAACGGAAGCTGCAGTAAGTGGTAAAAAAGATAAACTAGTTGGTTTAAAAGAAAATGTAATTGTAGGAAGATTGATTCCTGCAGGAGCAGGTTTTGCTTACCATCAAGCCCGTAAAGCAGCGAATGATAAAGCAGAACTTGAATTGTCAGTGTTTATGGAAACTTCTAATAATGAAAAGGATGATGAACCAAAAATATCACTAGATGCACTTCCAGAAGTGGACGGTAATATTTCGGTCGCATCATTTGAAGAAGAATTTAATAAATAGTTGACAAAACATAGAAATTGTAGATAATTCTGCAATCCTTTAAAAAATATTAAATCGGTGCGTATCGATTATTAAGACTCTAATCGCCTGTGTAGGCGTTAGAGATAGAATATAAATATACTGGAGAAAAAAATGGCAAACTCAGCACAAGCAAAAAAGAGAGCTCGTCAATCTGAGAAAGGTCGCATTCATAATAATAACTTGCGTGCAGCAATGCGTACTACGGTTAAAAAAGTGAAGTCAGCGATTGAAGCGGGTGATAAGGAAGCTGCAAATGTAGCTTTTCGTTTAGCTCAGTCAAGTTTAGATGGAATGGCGCGTAAAGGTATTATTGCTAAAAATAAAGCCGCTCGTACCAAGTCTCGTTTAAATGCAAAAATTAAAGCTCTTTAGTTTTTTAAATTAAAAGAAGTTTATATAAAAAAACCGAGCTAGCCTCGGTTTTTTTATGCCTAAGAAAAATAAAGCAAAATCTATCTTATTTTACCCTGTAATTGTTTGATTCAGTTTTCCCTAAAGTATAATATATAGGCTAGAATGTAAAAATTGCCAGGGGGGGGTAGGAAACTTGGTTTTTTACCCCCCCCTGGCAATTTTTGTACAAAAGGTATAGTTAATGAAACGAATTTTAAAAGCGACTTTTACGACAGGTAGCATGACCATGCTTTCTCGTATTCTTGGTTTTGTTCGAGATATGGTAATTGCTCGCTATTTTGGAGCATCAGCAGGAGCTGATGCTTTTTTTGTAGCATTCAAAATCCCTAATTTTTTCCGTCGATTATTTGCCGAAGGTGCTTTCTCACAAGCATTTGTTCCCGTTTTAGCCGAAGCAAAAGAAAAGGGCGGTAAAGCCGCTGTTCAAAAACTAATCAATGCAATTGTTTTTAGGCTAGCAGGCATTTTGCTTATTATCACGGCAATAGGCGTATTTGGTTCAGGCTTTATCATGATGCTGTTTGCACCAGGTTTTATTGATCAACCTGAAAAGTTCAAACTTGCTTCAGATATGTTAGCGATTACTTTTCCCTATTTATTGCTTATTTCATTAGTTGCCTTTTCATCTGCGATTATGAATACCTATGAAAAATTTGCCGTACCAGCATTTACACCAGTATTTTTAAATTTAGTTTTGATTACCTTTGCAATTGGCGTTTCTCCTTATTTAGATGTGCCAATTATGGCGTTAGCTTGGGGGGTATTGGTCGCAGGGGTTATTCAACTATTATTCCACCTTCCTTTTTTAAAAAAGATGGGTTTGTTGCCCGTCCCTAGTTCGCAAAAAAATGACGGTGTGGGTGAGGTAAAGCGTTTAATGTTACCGGCATTGTTTGGTGTTTCCGTTGCTCAAATAAACTTATTAGTTGATACAATTTTAGCCTCTTTTTTAGTGACAGGCTCCGTGTCTTGGTTGTATTACTCAGATAGGTTAATGGAATTTCCGTTGGGCGTGTTTGGTGTAGCCCTAGCAACGGTTGTATTACCGGGTTTATCTAAAAAAGCTGCGAATGAAAACTGGGTAGAATTCAGGCAAGATTTAGATTTTGCACTGAGATTAGTTTTAATTTTAGCGATACCTGCCACGCTAGGCTTATTTTTGTTAGCAGAGCCTTTATTGATTACTTTGTTTTATTATGGCGAGTTTAATCAGCAAGATGTACATATGGCTGGAACAAGCTTGATGGCATATTCGTTTGGTTTACTTGGCTTTATCTTAGTAAAAATATTAGCCCCCGCATTTTATTCTCGCAAAGATATGAAAACACCCGTTAAGGTTGCGATTGTTGCACTAGTGGTAAATATGGTTATGAACCTAATTTTAATTGGTCCATTTGCCCATGTTGGATTAGCCGCCGCCACCTCTATTTCTGCTTTTGTTAATGCAGGGTTACTGTATTGGTATTTAACAAAGCAAAAAGTTTTCCTACCCTTACAGGGTTGGCTAAAGCTACTTTTGCAAGTTACACTGGCAAGTATTGCACTAGTCATATTTTTAGTCATGGTAAACCCTAACTTAGAGGAATGGTTACACTTTGATGTTTGGCATAGATTACTTTGGTTGTTAGTTTTGGTTTTTGGTTCAATGAGTGTTTATTTTGCAACACTGCTTGCAATAGGGTTAAGAAAGAAATTCTTTGTTTCTCAAGCATAAGGTATAATATTTTCTTTTTAAAGTTTTTTTAGAAGCATGCAACTAATCCGTGGTTTACATAACTTATTACAATCTAGTTTAAAGTTTTCTGACGGCTGTGTGTTGACGATTGGTAATTTTGATGGCGTACATTTAGGTCATCAACAGATTTTAAAACAGGTAAAAAAAGAAGCCTTGAAATTAAGTTTGCCAAGTGTCGTGATGCTTTTTGAACCCTTGCCTATTGAGTTTTTTAATGCTAAAAAAGCTCCCGTTCGTTTAATGAACTTGCGTGAAAAGGTTGAATGTCTAAAAGAAACTAAGCTTGTTGATAATGTTTTGCTGTGTAAATTTAACCAAGCATTTGCAGATAAAAGTGCGCTAGAATTTGTGCAAGAATTGTTGGTTAATCGCTTAAATGTTAAAACCTTAATTATTGGCGATGACTTTAAGTTTGCAAAAAATAGAGAAGGTGATTTTAGTTTTTTACAGTCAGAAGGTAAAAAACATGGCATGAAAGTGATAGCACAATCAACTTTTAAGCTTGAAGGTGAGCGAGTAAGTAGCACTCGAATTCGTCAATGTTTGACAGAAAATAAACTTGCAGAGACAGAGAAATTATTAGGGTGTCCTTTCGGCTTTAAAGGTCGAATTATGCACGGTAAAAAACTAGGACGACAACTTGGGTTTCGCACCTTAAATCTAAACCCAAAACGAAATAGAATGCCTGTTGAAGGTGTTTACAGTGTTTTTGTAACAGGTTTAACAGAGAAGAAAATTGCAGGCATTGCTAATATAGGCGTTCGCCCAACCGTAAATGGCGTACAACCTGCAATTGAAGTACATCTGTTTGATTGGAATAAAGATGTATACGGAAAACATGTAGGCGTTCAACTACATCAATTTATTCGGGCAGAACAAAAGTTTAATGGACTAGAAGAATTAAAAAATCAAATTCAACTAGATGTAATCACCGCAAAAAAACTTTTAGAGATAGAGTAAGACCATGAGCAAAGATCCCAACGCAAAAGACTATAAACCAACTTTAAATTTACCACAAACAGATTTTCCGATGCGTGGAAACTTACCCAATAAAGAGCCAAAGCAAGTTAAAAATTGGCTAGATAATGATTTGTATCAAATTATTCGAGATGCAATGCAAGGTCGCCCAAAATTTATTTTGCATGACGGACCTCCTTATGCAAACGGCAGTATTCATATTGGTCATGCGGTTAATAAAGTCTTAAAAGACATGATCGTAAAGTCCAAAGGGCTAAGTGGTTTTGATGCACCGATAGTACCAGGTTGGGATTGTCATGGTTTACCGATTGAATTAAATGTTGAAAAGAAAAAAGGCAAGGTCGGTCAAAAAATTGGAGCAACCGAGTTTAGAGAAGAATGTCGAAAGTATGCTCAAAAACAAGTTGACGGGCAAATGGCAGATTTTCAACGCCTAGGAATTATGGCGGATTGGAAAAATCCTTACCTAACCAAAGATTATAAATTTGAAGCGGATGAAATTAGAGCCCTAGCCAAAATTTTAGAAAAAGGTCATGTAGTAAAAGGCACCAAACCAGTTTATTGGAGTGTCGGTGGGCATTCCGCTTTGGCAGAAGCCGAAGTGGAATATGAAGACAAACGCTCTCATGCAATAGACATTAGATTTAAAGTAAAAGACGAAGCTGCATTTTTTGGCTGTTGTGATTCGGTTACAGAAATTGGTACGGGTGATTTGTCGGTTGTTATTTGGACAACAACACCCTGGACAATGCCAGGTAACCAAGCCGTTGCACTACATGCTGAATTAAATTATGTTGTAGTACAGGTCAATAATGAAACAGGAATGAAAAGGTTTTTAGTTGCCGAAGATTTACTTGAAAACCTGATGAAAAAATGGGGCTATGAAAACTATCAAGTAATTGCATCAGGATTAGGTGCAAAATTTGATTTAATTCAATTACAACACCCAATTTATGAGCGTAGCGTACCAATCATTTTAGCCGATCATGTTACTACCGAAGCAGGAACGGGTGCAGTTCACACCGCACCAAGCCACGGGCCAGATGATTTCGTGGTAGGTAAAAAATATGGCTTAGATTTAGCATGTCCTGTCGATGGTCGTGGAAATTATGTCGCAGGCACACCCATTTTTGAAGGTGAAAATGTTTTAAAAGCCGACACTCATGTTCTAGAAGTCCTAAAAGAAAAAGGTACGCTCGTTCATCATGAAATGATTACTCATAGCTACCCACATTGTTGGCGAACCAAAACCCCACTTATTTTTAGAGCAACGCCACAATGGTTTATTAGCATGACCGAAGCAGGTCTTCGTGATAAAGCCGTTGCCGAAATTAAAAAAGTAGATTGGGTTCCAGAATGGGGTCAAGCACGAATTGAAGGCATGATTGATGGTCGCCCAGACTGGTGTATTTCTCGCCAGCGTTTTTGGGGAGTTCCAATTACTATTTTTATCCATAAAGTAACGGGAGAAATGCACCCGAAAACACTAGAATTTATGGAAAAAATTGCCCTAATGGTCGAAGAAAAATCCATTGATGCTTGGTACGACCTAGACATGAATGAATTTTTAGGTACCGATGCAGATGATTACGAACAAGTAACCGATATATTAGATGTATGGTTTGATTCAGGCGTGTCGCACTTTACCGTAATGAAAGAACGAGAAGGTTATGAAGGTAAAGTAGACTTATATCTTGAAGGTTCTGATCAGCATCGTGGCTGGTTTCAATCTTCAATGTTAACTTCGCTAGCCATTAACGGTGAAGCACCTTATAAGCAGGTTCTAACCCATGGCTTCGTGGTTGATAAAGATGGCAAAAAAATGTCTAAATCGAAAGGGAATGTTGTTTCTCCACAAGATTTATCCAATAAATATGGTGCAGATATTTTACGCCTATGGATTGCCGCATCTGATTACCGATATGAAATGACCGTTTCTGATGAAATAGTTAGTCGTACCGCCGATGCTTATCGTCGTATTCGTAATACATCACGCTTTTTACTTGCAAACTTAAATGGCTTTGACCCAGTTGAAAATTTAGTTTCCTATGAAGATATGCTACCGTTAGATCAGTGGGCAGTAGGGCGAGCGGCGAGTATTCAACAAGAAATTATTACCGCTTACAACGAATATAATTTCCATGCAATCTATCAAGCCATTACCCACTTCTGTTCGATTGAACTAGGTTCATTCTATTTAGATGTGATTAAAGATAGACAATACACCTGTAAATCAGATGGTTTAGCAAGGCGTTCAGCTCAAACTGCACTGTATCATATTATCGAAGCTTTAACGCGTTGGGTAGCACCAATATTAAGCTTTACTGCAGAAGAAATTTGGCAACAAATACCCGGAAAAAGAACTGATACGATTTTTATCGCAGAATGGTATGACGGACTAACCGAACTAGACGAAAGCAAAGCGATGAACTCAGCATATTGGCAACAAATAATCGAAGTTCGTTCAGCGGTTTCTAAGCAATTAGAAGTATTGCGTCAAGAAGGAAGCATTAAAGGTTCGTTAACGGCAGAAGTAGCCTTGTATGCAGATGAAAAATTACTGAAAATGATTGAGCTATTAGCAGAAGAACTGCGATTTGTTTTAATCACTTCTAGTGCAACTATTAAACCACTGGCAGAAAAACCTGACAAAGCCATTGAATCAGAATTACCAGGCTTGTTTGTAGAATCATTCGCAACCAAAAAAGATAAATGTGCCAGATGTTGGCATCATAGCGACGAAGTCGGGCAACAGTCTGAAGACGAAGAACTATGCAATCGTTGTGTAGCCAATATTTACGGTAATGGAGAAAATAGAAGTTTTGCATAATAGTCCCCCCCTTGGCACTTTTTAGTTCTGAGGCTAAAAAATGCCAGGGGGGGTATATTTGCAATAACTATCTTTAAAAAAATATGAATATATTAACGAATACCGCAATTAAAACTCTTTGGCTAACAATAATTATAATTGCTTTAGACCAATTAACGAAAAATTTAGCAAATACACATTTAGTTTTTGCCGAACCCTATCCATTATTTCCCTTCTTTAATTTCACTTTAATTTATAACGAAGGTGCCGCATTCGGTTTTTTAGCTGATATGGGCGGCTGGCAAAAATGGTTTTTTGCTATTTTGGCGATAGGGGTAAGCGGGGGGTTAATTTATTGGTTAAAAACATTAGCACCAAAATTTACCGTTGAAGTGCTTGGTATTAATTTAATATTAGCCGGTGCAATAGGTAATTTAATTGATCGTATTATGTATGGAAAAGTAACTGACTTTATTGATTTTTATGTCGGTACATGGCATTTTGCCACCTTTAATATAGCAGATATAGCCATTTCAATCGGTGCCGCATTATTGATTATTCACGAGTTTTTTATTAAACCTAAACAATAGTCAGGTTGTTCAGTGTTTCCTTAATTTAGCGTTAGCTAAGTAGCTTTAATACATTTGATTGATCCATGTTACTTTGAGCTTGCATAGATAAACCTGCTTGGTTTAATACTTGTAACCTTAATTGTTCTGTTATTGCTTGTGCGTAATTAGTATCACTCATTTGGCTTCTTGCCGCGGTTTGATTAAATGTTTGTGTTGAAATGTTATTAATTGTCGAACTAAGTCCGTTTTGTTCAGCACCAAACTGGCTTTGAGCGTTAGATATACCTAATAATGCATTCGCAATACCGTCTTGTGCAAGCCCTATATTAGCAGAATTGGTTAAATCCAATCCAGCTAACCCTAATCCACCAGAGGTTAAGTCCGTAAGATTTATTCCACTGCCCGTACCATCTAAAGCAATGTTGATGTTAGGGGAACTACCATCTAATAGATTAATACCATTGAATTGTGTCGAACCTGCAATTTGATTAATAGTTTCTAAACCTTGTTGAAACTGTTGGTTAAACATACTGCGTTGTGCATCATTATAAGTACCATTTGACGCTTGGATGCTTAGTTCATTTAGTTGTTGTAACTGTTCGGTTATACCATCAGCCGCACCATCCGCAGTTTGGATTAAATTGATGCCCATGTTGGCATTTTGAATGGCAACATCTTGTGAACCTATCTGTTTAGATAAATCCGCTATAATCGCTTGAAGGGCAGGGTTGTCAGCACTAGAATTAATTGCTCGACCAGATGCAATCGTTTGATTAACACTCGATAAGCTGTTAACTGTATTATAATTGATAGATGGAAAACTCTCGATAAACATAAACTATCCCCTTTAAATATTTAAGTTTAGTTTACGCCTACTAGCATGAAAAATAAAGGAATTTATTTTTTTATTTTTGGTGAATTAGCTGAACTCTTTTTTGTTAGGTTTGCCATTAACTTCCAAAAAAGAAAAGCCGCAGGCACTTTATTTTTTTTATCGTTATTGGAATCTGTGTTTTTTTCAGTTGTCATGGCTCTTTTCTTTTAGTATTTTAAACATGTGAAAAGAAGGGTGCCCATCGCTTGGTAAATGGTTTGCTTTTTGATACTCTCTTAGTGCTTTACGGGTTTTGCTTCCGGCAATACCATCTGCTTTTCCTAATTTGTAGCCTTGGTTAAGTAACATTTGTTGCAGTTCAAGCGTTTGCTTTTTAGTGATGGATTGGTCGTTTTTAGGTTGAAATTTAGAAAGCCCAGGTAGCCCAATAATTCTATCAGCCAAATGCCCTACGGCAAGTGCATATTTAGTAGAGTTATTCCATCGTTTAATGATTCTGAAGTTTTGATAAACTAAAAATGCAGGACCACGATAATCGTAGGGTAGGATTAGTTTCGCATACATGGTTTCATTAACACTTGGTAGATTTCTTCCGTCTGCAAGTTTAAGCCCTAAATTTTGCCACTCTTTTAAAGAGCGTTTGGTTCTACCGTCTGCAAATGAATAATCAAAGTTTTTAGGTAGCATAACTTCTCTTCCCCAATGTTCGCCAGCTTGCCAGCCAAGTTTTTGTAAAAAGTTTCCCATTGAATTGAATATATCAGGGTAGCTATTCCATAAATCTTTTTTACTATCATTATCACCATCAACCGCATAGCGTAAATAATTGCTAGGCATAAATTGACATTGCCCCATTGCTCCTGCCCAAGAACCTTTCATATTTTTTGCTTCTATATGCTCTTGGTCAATAATTTTTAAAGCACTTAGTAGCTCAGAAGTAAAAAAGGTACTTCGTCTTGGGTCATAGGATAGGGTTGCTAATGACTCAATAATAGGATGGTAGCCAGTATAGTTACCATAATTAGTTTCTAATCC
>CAYMAW010000020.1:0-2604 GCA_964388565.1 uncultured Piscirickettsiaceae bacterium
TTCATATGTAAAAGATTCGTAAAACATAATTTAACCCTTATTTGGTTTACTTTTGGTTATTTTAACCTAAGTTGAGTGTACTTTGCTGATAGGCATATAAAATCATGTCAAGCGTAAAGGTTGTTCTTAATGGTGATTCAATGATTCCTTAATGAAAAAAACGCGTTATTTTTTGTTAAATGTGTCGTAAACCAAAAGTTATCTTCTAACAGCTTTAAACCATTTCCATAAATTAAATAAACTTGAAAGAGATGCGGCGACATAGGTCATGGCACAGGCTTTGAGTATTTTTTTACTGTTTTTTAAATCTTTTTCGTTTAAATAGTTACCTTCTTTTAATAGCGGTAATGCTCGGTTAAAACTAGCATCATGTTCAACTGGTAGTGTCGTTAGGTGAATGATGACGGGTATGCCCATCGCAATAAATCCAGCTGTAAAGGTAATAAAAGCAATGAAAGGCGTGTGCAAGAGTGGGATTAAAAATGGGGTCGCCATTAATGCTCCTGCACTAAATTTTTGCATCCATTGTGAACGAATAATTAACTCGGTTCGTTGTTGTAATGGCTGGTAATTTTCTTGGTCTTGTAGAGCGTGTCCTATTTCATGTGCAACGGTACTGATAGCGGTTAGCGAGTTGGTATGATAGTTTTCTTTAGAAATTCTAACTACCTTTTCGATAGGGTCGTAATGATCGCCTTGCTCGGTTTCTTCTAGTTTGATGTCTAAATCTAATTTTTTGATGAGGTGTTCTGCAAATTGTTTGCCTGTTCCTGGTATGTTTGGATTCGGTTTTTGGTATTTGCTTAATATGTGTTTTGTCCAGATCCCTGGTAATGAGGTCAGTATGAAAAGTAGGACAAAACCAATAATTAAAATAGGCATTATTGGCAATTCTCTTGTGCGTAACTGGCGAATGATAACGGGTTTTTTAGTAGTGAATTTGTGAGTTGACAGCCTAAAATGGCTGTTGGGCTTGGCATGGCGTTGTCGGTGATGGCTTTGCTAGCAGTTTGACCCGGTAAGATTGGGGTATCTGAGTAGAGCCAACCCTGGTGGTTAAAGAACTTCTCTTTGGCAATTTTACGATAGTGTTTTATTTTATCTTTTAAAGTTTGGTTTTTACTTACTTTTGCCCAGTTTTCTAAGCCTTGAATAACATAGGCATAGTCTTGAATGTTGGCGTGCCCCATGTTTTTATTCGTTGCTGATAATGCCCTTGGTGGTTGAGGTTTATCAAGTTGTTTTATTAGTGCATCTGCTAAATTTTGTGCAGTCTTACTCTCTAACTTTTTCATTTGTACCGCTTTGGAAAAGGCGGTTAATAATAGTCCGTTCCAGCCCAAAATACTTTTTGAATCGGTTGGTATATCTTTAATAGGTTTAATTTTATTATCTTTTAAAATAGATTTAATGGCTTGCCAGTGTTTTAAGGTTGGTTTGGGGTGCCATGCTAATTTCATCTTGTCGTTGATTGGGATTTCGTATGAGGTCTGTTCTGTTAACCACTCTTTGCTGATCTGTTGAAAGGCTTGTTGTGATAATAAATTTTTTAATTGTTGCTTTGTCCAAACATAATCTGCGGCTTCTACTTGTTGTTTATTAACTGCCGACTGGCTACTTTGATATAGTCCTGAAAGCGGATGAAACAGTTGTTGTTGAACATAATCTAATGTTTTTTGAGCTGTGGTAAGGTAGTCTTGCCGTTGATATTTCTCACCTGCAATTAAGTATATCTCTGCTAATTGTGCTTGGGTATAAAGCATTTTTTCAAAATGGGGTGTTTGCCATTCTGGGTCAACCGTATAACGATAAAACCCACCGTAAATATGGTCAAATAGGTGTTGCGATTGCATTTGATCAAGGCTTGTTATTAACCATTCCGTTATTTCTTCATCTGCTTTTGGCAATAGTAGTGCTGTTTTTAGAATAGATGCGTTAGGAAATTTATTTGAGCCTTTTAATCCACCACTTAACATGTCCATTTGTGGGGCGAGTTGTTCTGTAAAAGCACGATAAAATTCAATAGTATCCAGTTTATAGGTAGTTTGTTTATTGTTAACTAATACCGCTGATTTAGCCGCTTTAATGACTTTGTTTTTATTTTTTTGCCAAAAGTTTTGTATTTTTTTTAGGTTTAATAAAAAATCTGGTTTGGGTTGGTAGGTAAAAGCAAAAAAAGGGTAGCCATCAGGTGTTAAAAAAACATGCTGTGGCCAACCAGCATGCCCTGCCGAGCGTTGTGCAAAATCAATTAGGTAACGATCTAGGTCGGGGGTGAGTTCACGGTCTATTTTGACAGAGATAAAATGTTTGTTTAAATAGTTGGCGGTTTCTATATCGTGATAGTTTTCTGTTTGCATGACATGACACCAGTGGCAGGAAAAATAGCCACTAGAAATCATAATGAGTTTATTTTCAGCGGTCGATTTTTTTAAAGTGGCTTGTTGCCAGTCTAACCAATTAACGGGATCTTGTCCGTGCATGGCAAGGTAGTCTGATGTGTGTTGATAGAGGGCGTTTTTATGAGTAGAACTATTGGAGTAAGAATGTAAAGAAAAGACTGAACAAGATATTAAAAGGATTAGTTTGATAAAATTAAGCATG
>CAYMAW010000020.1:2704-11219 GCA_964388565.1 uncultured Piscirickettsiaceae bacterium
TTCTTTTTGTCTTTCTTTTTTTGTTTTTTGTCCTTTTTCTTGGCTTTTTTACGCTTATCATGCACTCGATCTAGTTCTTTGAATTCAGAATCTATTTTGTCGAATAACTCATCATAATCCTCGTCTTCGTCACCACCATTTTGCATTGCATAACGGGTATCTAACTCTTCTTCAGTTAGACCTTGAGGATGTGGTTTTTCAGTATTTTTTGTTGCAGATTCTTGCTCAACACCTTCTTTTGGTTCTTTTTTAGAATTAGATTTCTCTGGATCTTCATCTAGACCTTCCTCTTCAGAGTCTCTTTTCTTTTTTGCAATATCTCGGCGTTTTTTGACGAAAGATCCGACAATAATACCAACTTCATACAAAAACCACATCGGAATAGCGAGTAGCGTTTGAGAAATAATATCGGGAGGCGTTAATAGCATGCCTATTACAAATGCGCCGACAACAACATAAGGGCGTGCATGGGCTAGTTTTTTAGCTGAAACCATTCCTGTTAGAATTAATATGACTACGACAATTGGTACTTCAAAAGCAAAACCAAAGGCAAAAAACATTTTGATTACAAAGTCTAGGTAGAGAGCAATGTCCGTGGCAATGGTAACGCCATCAGGTGCAGAGGAGGATAAAAACCCAAAAACTAGAGGGAAAACTATATAAAAAGCAAACGCTCCACCTGCATAAAATAGAAATGAACTTGAAAATAAAATGGGACCGACTAGTTGTTTTTCGTGGCTATAGAGTGCCGGGGCAATAAATGACCAAAGTTGGTAGAGCAAAAAAGGCATCGAAATATAAAGAGCAAGTACAAAACTTAATTTAAACGGGGTTAAAAAAGGAGAGGCAACCCCTGTTGCAATCATGCTTGTCCCTTCTGGTAGAAAACGCGATAAGGGTTCTGAAATGTATATATATAAATCGTTGGCGAAAGGGAATAGAACGATAAAGACCACCATAATGGCTAATATACTTTTTGTCAGAATATTACGGAGTTCTAGTAGATGGTGAATTAACGACATCTCGGAATCATTGGGTGGGATTGCACTATTACTCATAAGGAACCTCCGATTAAGTCTGGACGAAATAGATTGCGTACAGAATGTTCAAATTCAAGGTAGAAAGTGCGCGTAATAGCGAGCTATTGCGAAACTTTTTAACGCAGAAGTTGGACATTATGTGCGTGATATATGAGTTCATGACTTGATTAGAGGCTCCGTAAGTTATTAGGTGTTCTTTTTTTCAGATTTGTGTTGCGTAGGTTTTTCAGCAACACTTTCTTCTTTAGCTGGAAGAGTGGGGGTGGTCGGTGCTTTGTTAAATTGGCTACTGCCGATTATATTTTTATCCCCTTTCTCTTGGCTACTAAAACTGGGACGAGAAATTTCTTCATCAGTGTTAACTTCTTGTTGAAAGTCGGAGATGTCATCTTGAATGGTGTTACGCATTTTTTCAATCTGTTGTTTTTCTTCTTCCATATTTAGAGAATCTTTCATTTCTTTTATGGCAGAAGATAGTTCAGAGTTTTCTTTCATGTTATTAATGAAATGTTTGGATTTGCCAATCCAAATGCCCACTTTTCGTGCAACTTCAGGCATTCTCTTAGGGCCAATGACCATGAGAGCAATGACCATTATTAGAAAAAGTTCTAAAAATCCGACATCAAACATATTAAATGAACTCTACGGCTTTTATTTGGTTTCTTCTTTTGTTTTTTCTTTTTGAGTAACTTTTTCTTCTGCGGTTACATCAAAAACATCTTCACTTTCTTTCTTTTCAATAGAAGTATCTGCAACATCTTCTTTCTTTTCTTCGTCTTTAACGGCTTTTTTAAAACCTTTTATTGCACCGCCCACATCTGCACCAATATTTTTAAGTCTTTTCGCTCCGAAAAGTACCAGTACGATTGCCAAGATAATTAATAATTGCCAAATGCTAATGCCCATGTTGTTTCTCCGTTATTTATTTTATGTGTTGTTATGATAATTTTCTATGATAGCAGTTTTTTTTATTTTTTAAAAGAGTCACTCATCAGGTGGATATGGATATGAAAAAACTCTTGTCCGCCTGTTTTGCCAGTATTGATAAGTGTTTTAAAACCATCTAAACCTTGCGTATCGGCTATTTTTGGTAATAGCATCATCATGTGACCCATTAAATCTTTATCTTCTGGCGTTAGATCAAATAATGTTGGGATTGGTTTGATTGGGATAATAAGTAAATGAACTTTAGCTTTTGGGTTAATGTCTTTAATAACAATGCATTTTTCATCTTCATAGACAATATCCGCAGGAATTTCTTTTTCAATTATTTTAGTAAAGAGTGTCTTTTCTAATTCCATGATCTTATCCTTGATTATTCTTTTTTTAACTATTTTGCTCTAGCTGCTTTTTCAACATGACCAGAAAGCCCAAATCTTTTTTCAAGCTCTTTGGTGATGTCTGTGCTAGATAAATTTTGCTGTGCTAATAGTACCATGGTATGGAACCATAAATCAGCAACTTCATAAATAAGGTGTTCTTTATTTTTGCGGCTATTATCGTGTTCTAAATCTTTCGCCGCCATGACGACTTCGGTAGATTCTTCACTCACTTTTTTGAGGATTTTTTCTAATCCTTTTGCGTACAAACTGGCGACATAAGAATCGTCAGCGGATTCATTTTTTCGTTCGTCTAAAATTTTATCAATAGCGATAAGAATGTCTTGTGGCATTTTTATTAAATCCTTACTTCAATGTTGCTAGCTTGCATGGCTTGTTTTGCTTCTAGGATAGTGTGTTGACCAAAATGAAATATGCTTGCGGCCAAAACGGCTTCGGCATGACCTTTTTTTATACCGTCTACTAAATGAGAAAGCTCCCCGACACCGCCTGAAGCAATAACGGGAATGTTAACTGCGTCTGATATAGCACGAGTAAGCTCTAAATCGAAACCAGATTTTGTACCATCACGATCCATGCTAGTTAGAAGTAGTTCTCCTGCACCATTACGAGCCATTTTAGTCGCCCATTCAATCGCATCAATACCCGTTTCTTTACGCCCACCGTGGGTGAATATTTCCCACTTATTTTCCTCGCCTGTTAAACTGACTTTTTTGGCGTCAATAGCGACCACAATGCACTGTGAACCAAACATGGAGCATGCTTCTTGAACAAATGCAGGGTTAAATATAGCCGCAGAATTAATGGCAACCTTGTCAGCACCAGCATTAAGCATTTTACGAACATCATCTACGCTACGAATACCACCGCCAACGGTTAGGGGGATGAAAACTTGACTTGCCACCTCTTCAACCACATGAACGATTGTTTCTCTATCGTGTGCTGTGGCAGTGATGTCTAAAAATACAATTTCATCTGCACCTTGTTCGTCATAGCGTTTTGCTACTTCGATCGGGTTGCCTGCATCTTTAATATCAACAAATTGCACACCCTTAACAACACGACCGTTATCAATATCAAGACAGGGGATGATTCTTTTTGCTAGTGCCATCTTTTACCCTTTTGCCAGTTTGTCGGATAGGGTTTGACCTTCTTTAAAATCAAGGCTCCCTTCATAAATTGCTCTGCCAGTGATAGCTGCCGAAACACCATCTTTTTCAATTGTTGCTAGGTTGCGAATGTCGTCAAGATTAGTAATGCCACCCGATGCGATAATAGGGATGCTTAATGCTTTTGCGAGTTCTTGTGTCGCTTCTATATTTACGCCTTGCATCATGCCGTCGCGCCCAATATCGGTATAAATAATCGCTTCAACTCCGTCATTTTCAAACTTTTTTCCTAGGTCGATAACATGGTGATCCGTTACTTCTGCCCAACCATTTATGGCTACCATGCCGTCTTTAGCATCTAAACCAACCATTATTTTACCAGGGAACGCTTTGCACGCTTCGGCAACAAACTCAGGGTTATGCACTGCTTTTGTACCGATTATGCAATAACTTACGCCAGCGTCAATATAGGACTCAATTGTTTTTAAGTCACGAATTCCTCCACCAATTTGCACGGGCAAGTCAGGGTAAGCTTGGCAAACTTGTAATACTGCATCACGGTTAACAGGTTTACCTTCAAATGCACCGTTTAAATCAACCATGTGCAAACGCCTTGCACCTTGGTCAACCCAGCGTTTTGCCATAGCGACAATGTCACCAGAAAAGACCGTAGCACCTTCCATTATTCCTTGACGAAGTCTTACACATTCGCCATCTTTTAAATCTATTGCAGGAATTAATAACATTATTTATTTTCCGTCCCAGTTAATGAAGTTTTTAAGTAGTTGCAAACCTGCATCAGCACTTTTTTCAGGGTGTGCTTGAATCGCAAACAAGTTGTTTTTTGCAATTGCAGAGGTAAATGTTTGTCCGTGAGTGGTTGTACCTGCCGTTATTTGATCTTCTTTGGGTACAATATAGTAA
Organism: uncultured Piscirickettsiaceae bacterium; assembly: GCA_964388565.1. Taxonomy (GTDB): domain Bacteria; phylum Pseudomonadota; class Gammaproteobacteria; order Thiomicrospirales; family Thiomicrospiraceae; genus Hydrogenovibrio. Next base: position 7,118 of record CAYMAW010000020.1, read on the forward strand.
CTATGCACAAAATAAAATCGTTCGTCTCTTCCTATTTTGTGCCAAAGTGGGTGGTCAATGGTTTGTTTTATTTGGTTCCAACCCATGTGCGGAATTTTTAATTCAGGGTGTGCTTCAGTATTTATTTTTTGTACGCTTCCTGCTAAAAACCCAAGGCAGTCCGTGCCGTTGTTTTCATCACTATTTTCCATTAATACTTGCAAGCCCATGCAAATTCCTAAAAAAGGCTTTTCCGTTGAAGCTTCTTTTAATGCGTGAATCATGCCAGTATGGTTAAGGGCATTCATGCAAGCTTTTGCGGCACCTTGCCCAGGAAAAATAATAGCATCGGCAGAACGAATGTCTTTGGGTTTATTTGAAACAAGTATCGTAGTGTTGTTACTATCAGCAACATGTTCTGCGGCTTTCGCTACGGAACGAAGGTTACCCATTCCATAATCAACAACGGTTATTAACTTAGTCATTTTTTATAAAGCACCTTTTGTGGAAGGTAGTTGGTCTGCCATTCTTTCATCTGTGGAGAGTGCCATTCTGATAGCTCTGCCAAATGCTTTAAAAATAGTTTCTACCTGGTGGTGAGCATTTTCCCCACGCAAACAGTCGATATGTAAAGTCGAATGTGAGTGGTTCACAAATGCTTGGAAAAATTCTGCGACCAGTTCAGTTTCAAATTTACCAATCGTGTGGCGAGTAAAGTTTGCATTGAAAACTAAGCCAGACCGACCTGATAAATCAATAACCACGCGTGAAAGAGCTTCGTCCAAAGGAACATAAGCATGTCCGTAACGAGTAATTCCTTTTTTATCACCAACCGCTTCTTTCAATGCCATGCCCAGTGCAATCCCAATATCCTCAACGGTGTGGTGGTCATCTATGTGGGTGTCGCCATTTGCTTTTATTGTTAAGTCAATTAAACCGTGCCTAGCAATTTGGTCGAGCATGTGTTCAAAAAAAGGCACGCCTGTATTTAAATCTGTTTTACCCGCCCCATCCAAATTAATGGATATTTGAATTTGTGTTTCTAATGTATTGCGTACAACTTCAGCTTTTCGCATAAAAAACTCTCAATCTTTTGGTTGATGAAAAATAAAAACAGGACTTAGTATAAATGTTTTTTAATTTATTAGCTAATGCTTGATAAGAAATTTGTGGGGAAGTGTTGAGATACTGTGGAGTTCAAAGTGCATTAGAAAATACTTATATCACGCATAAAAAAAAATTGTGTTGAAATCGCGAAAAAACCTGAAAATAAAGGGGTTATTTGGCATAATGTAATCATTCGATGGCGAATCAATTGTTTTGGGTGCGTCATTCTAGGAGGAATATCTTGTCATGTTTGGGCTTAATTAGCCTTAATGGTCTGCCTTTGTTTTAGGTTATCGTTATATGTAGAAATGAAAGAAACGACAGGATTTAATAAATAAAGATTAGGGAGTCAGTTATGACAGTAACAGAAAAGCCACAATATGATGATGGGGTGGTTCAATATTTAACAATCGGGGCAGTCGTGTTCTTGGTGTTGGGTACTTTCATGGGTACTTTTGCCGCCGCTCAACTTGCATGGCCGGTTTTAAATTTTGATATCGCAGAAATTACCTTTGCTAGGTTGCGAGTCATTCACACGAATACCGTAATTTATGCGTTTGGTGGTATGACCTTGATGGCAACCGCTTATTATACTGTACAGAGAACGAACGGTGTTCGTTTGTGGAGTAATGGTTTAGCTTGGGTAACGACAATATTATTTACTATTGGGCTGTTAGGGGTGGTGATTACATTAGCACTTGGTATGAACACAGGTAAAGAATACCACGAGCATGTTTGGCCCTTGTCGCTTGCTGTTGCACTGGTTTGGACGCTTTATACTTTGCTCTTTATTATGACGATAGCGTCTCGAGATAAAGAAAAGTACCCAAGTGTATATGTGTCGAACTGGTTTTTTATGGGTATGATGATTGCTGTAACTTATCTTTATGTCGTTAATGGTTTGGCAGTCCCTGTTTCTTTATTTCACTCTTATTCATTGTTTGCAGGTGTTCAAGATGCCATGATTCAATGGTGGTGGGGGCATAATGCGGTAGGGTTTTTCTTGACCGCTGGTTTCTTAGCTATTATGTATTATTTTGTTCCTAAGCAGGCTCAAAGACCTATTTACTCATATCGTTTATCTGTTATTCACTTTTGGGGGTTGATGTTTGGTTATGTTTGGTTGGGTGCTCACCATCTTCAATATACTGCTTTACCTGATTGGACTGGCTCGCTAGGTGCGGTAATTTCCTTAGCGATGATTATTCCTTCTTGGGGTGGTGCGTTAAACGGAATGTTAACTTTATCTGGTGCATGGGATAGGTTGCGTACTGATTATATTCTTCGTTTCCTAGTGCTTTCATTGGCGTTCTACGCAATGTCAACCTTTGAAGGGCCTGTAATGGCGGCAAAAACAGTGAATGCACTTTCTCATTATACTGATTGGACGGTCGGGCATGTACACGCCGGTGCGTTAGGTTGGGTTGCAATGGTTTCTATTGGTGCACTTTATCACATGGTGATGAAGCTTTGGAATACGGAAATGTATTCAATGAAACTGATAAATACACATTTTTGGTTATCGACAATTGGTACTTCTTTCTATATCGTTGCGATGTGGGTATCAGGAATTATGCAAGGTCTAATGTGGCGTGCTTATGATGATTATGGTACTTTGGCTTATACTTTTGCCGAGTCGGTTGCAGAGATGCACCCTTATTATGCAATGCGAACAGTGGGTGGGTTCTTGTTCTTTTTGGGTGCTGTGATCATGTTGTATAATGTAATTATGACGATAGCTACGGCTAAGCAAAGACGAGAAGCTGTTGTTGGTGCGGTAGCTTAAAACACTAATGTGGGTTGTAGCTTTAAAACTTAGTTTTTGGCTACAAATAAAATTAATGAGTTGAGGAGTTGGGCTCATGACAGAAAATAAGAAAAAAAATATACAAGAGCGTTTAGAGGGTAATATTTTTGCTTTATTTATGGCGACAGCGTTAACGGTGTCTATTGCAGGTATTGTTGAAATAGTGCCTTTGTTTTATCTTAAAGATACCGTTGACTATACTGAAACGACAGATGAGTATGGTAATGTTAAGAATGAAAGACATCCCGAGTTGGTTTGGGAAAGAACCTTTACAATCGATGAAAACGAAAAACTTGTTTCAGAGAAAAAATTATATAAGCAAAATAGCCATGGTAAATGGGTGTTAGCAGATTGGAAGGCAGGAGACGGCATTAGACCGTACACACCTTTAGAGTTGGCAGGGAGAGATCTTTACCTTCGAGAAGGTTGTATGATTTGTCATTCGCAAATGATTCGCCCGTTTAGGGACGAAAGAGAGCGTTATGGACACTTCTCTTTAGCGACGGAGTCGATGTATGATCACCCTATGTTATGGGGTTCAAAACGAACAGGTCCAGATTTAGCTAGACTAGGAGGAAAGTATTCTGACGAGTGGCATGTTTTGCATATGTTGCGTCCACAGGACATGGTTCCTGAGTCAGTGATGCCTGCTTACCCTTGGTTAGCGGATACTCAAGCGAATGTCAGTTTCTTTGGAACAAAAAGAAATATGAAAACCCGTTTGTCAGTAATGCGTACGCTAGGTGTGCCTTATACCGATGAAGAAATTGAGAACGCCGATGCCGCGATTGAAGGTTATACCGAAATGGATGCAATGATTGCTTATCTTCAAGTGCTTGGTACGATGGTTAAGTTAGATGATAGCAAGGTGTATAGAGAGTAATGGCTTCTTATTTTTCAACTAATTGGGCGGCGATGACAACTCATGACTGGGTTGGGTTAGGGATTACCGTAGGCGTGTTTATGGGTATGGCAATCACTTTCTATTTGGCCTTGCGCCCAAGTAAGCGAGAAGAAATGGAACAACAAAAATATAAAATGCTTGATGACGATTAGCTTTTAGCTAGTCTATAGAAAAGTAATGATTTCGTTGAGGGATTTCTGATTAAGTCTAGTTGTTTTTAACTGGCTAAAATAATCAGTGTTTCCTTAAGGAGGCGCTTAATAACCGCGATTAGAATTTTACGGAGAAAAAATGTGCGTCAAGTT
>CAYMAW010000020.1:11229-12605 GCA_964388565.1 uncultured Piscirickettsiaceae bacterium
TTTCTCAGTAAAATTCTAATCGCGGTTATTAAGTGTTTCCTTAAACGATTAGAAAAATCAAATTATTCAGAGGAGAATAAATTATGGCACATCATAATCCGTGGCCTGACGAAGGGAATACAGGGCATATTTGGGATGAAGATTTACGCGAATTAGACAACCCACCACCACTTTGGTGGATGCTGTCTTTTTATGCTAGTTTTGTAATGATTATTTTTTATTCATTATATTATCCTACGATTCCATTGGTTGATTCCCATACTAAAGGTCTAACTGGTTGGACGCAGGTTGGGGAGTATCATGATGACTTCGCGGTCTTAAATAATTGGCGTAATAAGAAGTTTGCTGAAGAAGAAGAGAAGTTAGCTGCTCTTTCTGTGGCAGAGATTCTAAAAGATGATGAGTTAAGAACTTATGCGGTTAAAACATCAAAAATGTTGTTTGGTGATTATTGTGCCGCTTGTCATGGTTCAGGTGGGCAAGGCGTACCTAACTTTCCTGTTTTAGCTGATGATGACTGGTTGTTTGGTGGTACGGGAGCGGCAATCAAAGCTTCTATCTCAGGAGGGCGAATTGGTAGTATGCCTGCAAAAGGTCTGTTAGGTAATATGACTGATGAAGACATGTCTCATGTTGCTGATTATGTTATTGCTCTTTCGGAAGGAAAAGGTGAAGATTCTTCGGTAGCATTAGGTAAAGCGGCTTATGCAAAAGGTATGTGTATGGCGTGTCATGGTCCAGTAGGTAAGCCATTTGGTCCTACTGGTGCGGCTAATCTTACTGATTATGCTTGGCGTTTTGGTTCAGATAAGCAGACAATCTTAGATGTAATTACTTATGGAGTGAATGTGAAGAAAGACGGAGAATTGATTAAAGGCACTAAAAATGCAATTATGCCATCGTTTAAAGATCGTTTACCAAACCCTGAAGTTAATATTAAACGCTTAGCTGTGTATGTACATGAGCTAGGTGGTGGAATGGAGAAGTAGACAGTAGTTTATGTAAGGAGAAAATAAAATGAATGAGTTAAATAATAATTTTGTATTGTGGATCACTTTGGGAGGGTTAGTCTTAACGGCATTTTCTTTTGTAGCGTTTGCTTTGAAAGCTTTTAGTTCAATGGAAAAGGATGATGACGATAATGAAGAAAAAGAAACTAAATAACGGGTTTCGTTTTCTTTAAGTTTTTAAAAGGCTCTTACTGGAGCCTTTTTTTTTGCTTGAATAAAAATCATTTTAGGCAATAAATAGTTATTTAAAGTTTTTATATTATGATATAAAAAATTTATACTGTTAAGTTAAGGGTGAAACCGTAGAATATGCGTTAAGGAGACACTTAACAACTGATTGAAATTCTGCGTGGACTTCTAGCCCAT
>CAYMAW010000021.1:0-12362 GCA_964388565.1 uncultured Piscirickettsiaceae bacterium
ACAGAGAAGAGACAGAGCAAAGGAAAGTAAATGACATGCCCCTGGCAATTTTTGGGGTTCAAGTTAGTTTAAAAAACCAAAAAATGCCAGGGGCAGTGGTTAAGTATGAACTTAAGTAATCTCGTCGTTATAACCTAAACTTGCTAATGCGCGTTCATCATCAGACCAGTTTTCTTTTACTTTTACCCATAGTTCTAGGTGTACCCTAGCGTCTAATAAATTTATAATGTCTTTACGGGCATGAATACCCATTTGTTTTATTAAACTGCCTTTGGCACCAATTACAATTTGTTTTTGCCCTTCTCTTTCGACCAAAATTAAGGAGTGAATAATCCAACGATCTTCTTCTTCGTCAAATTTAAACTGTTCTATTTCAACGGTTGCTCCGTAAGGAACTTCTTCACCTAATGAGCGCATGAGTTTTTCGCGAATAATTTCAGAGGTTAAAAATCTAGTGGAACGGTCGGTAATATAATCTTCTGAAAAAAGTTTTTCTTGTTTTGGTAGATGCTTTAAAACTTCTTTTTCTATTATGTCTAACCCTGATTTTTTATAGGCAGATACAGGAATTAGCTCATCAAATTTAGCATTGTTATTTATTCTTTGCAAATAGGGAAATAGTTCTTCCATTTTCCTGAACTTATCTATCTTATTGACTAGAATAATAACGGGTGCTTCTGCTGTGGTACATTTATCGGCAACGGCTTGGTCTTCTTTTGTCCATCGCCCTGCTTCTACTACAAACAAAATCACATCTACATCAGCAAACGCACTGTTAGCGGTACGATTCATATATTTGTTAATTGACTTCTCTCCACCAAGGTGCATACCCGGTGTGTCTATAAATACAATTTGATGCGTATCGGTCGTATGAATACCATGAATTCTATGACGAGTCGTTTGTGGTTTAGGTGAAGTAATGCTTAACTTTTGCCCAAGAAGACAGTTCATTAAGGTTGATTTACCAACATTTGGGCGACCTATTACAGCTACAAATCCAGATTGACAATCTGTTTCTGGCGGTATTTTTAGTTGTTCGCTAATCGTTTGCTCCGTCATTTTTTATCCAATACAATTAATGCTTCTTCTGCCGCTAACTGCTCCGCTTTACGGCGATTGGTTGCACTGGCTTCAAATTTTCTATTTATTTTTTCTACAAAACAACTCACTACAAATTCTTGAGCATGAGCCGGACCACTGGCACTAATAACCGTATATTCTGGGAGATCCTCTTGCCTTGATTGTAGCAATTCTTGTAAACGCGTTTTGGCATCTTTACCGACTTTTTTAGGGTCTAATTCTTTTAATTTTTCGGCATATATTCTTAGTACAAACTGATAACAAGCTTGTTGCCCAGCATCTTCATAAACAGAGGCTATAATTGCTTCAACGGCATCTGCAACAATAGATTCCCTACGAAAACCGCCACTTTTAAGCTCGCCTGGACCTAACATTAAATAATCCGATAAACCGAGCTCTCTTCCAAGCACGGCAAGCGTTTCACCTTTAACTAAATGAGCACGAATACGACTTAAATCACCTTCTGAGATATTCGTGTACTTGTGGAAAAGTACATCTGCAATAATAAAGTTAACTAGGCTATCGCCTAAAAACTCCATTCGTTCATTGTTTTTTGCCCCGACACTACGGTGAGTTAAGGCTCTAACAAGTAAATTAATATTTTTATATTGATGACCAAGTATTTTTTCTAATCGCTTTAATTTAGCTTGCTTTTCAAGATTTATCACTATTGAATTCCATTGCCGATTCTAGAGAAATCAATATTTTCATCCCAGTTCATCCATATACCAAACGCACGACCTTTTAAGTTTTTTTCAGGAACAAACCCCCAAAAACGACTGTCATTTGAATAGTCACGATTATCACCCATTACAAAGTAAGAACCTTCTGGTACAACAATTTCAGTGAAATCTTGAGTTGTTCTATCTTTATCTAATAAAATTCGATATAATTTTCCTTCAGGAGTTGTTTCTTCAACTTCCATCACGCCAGTCATATTTTCGCCCGACCCAGTTCCCTCATATTTAGCTATTGCTTTTTGTTTTAAAGCTTCGCCATTTACAAAAACCGTTCTAGCAATATAAGATATTTTATCGCCAGGTAAACCTACAACTCTTTTAATGTAGTCAACAGAAGGATCGTCAGGGAATTTAAATACTACAACATCGCCTCTTTTAGGCAAGCTAACGGGTAGTATTTTCATTTGTGTAACGGGTAGCTTAACGCCATAAGAAAATTTATTTACAATAATAAAATCACCCACTTCTAAAGTTGGGTACATTGAACCTGATGGAATTTTAAACGGCTCTAAAACAAAAGAGCGTAAGATTAATACTATTAAAAAAACAGGAAATAATGAATGTGAGTAATCAATTAAAATCGGCTCTTTTTCGGTAACAGCAGACGCATCGCGTTTTTTCTTCCAAATCATTTTATCAACTAAGACAATAGCACCTGTTACTGCGGCAGCGATGACCAGTATTAATTCAAAACTCATTTTTTATCCTATTAATTTAATTGTCTGTTGTGTCTAAAACGGCTAAAAAGGCTTCTTGCGGAATATCAACCGAACCGACAGACTTCATGCGTTTTTTACCGTCTTTCTGTTTTTGCAAGAGCTTTTTCTTACGAGAAATATCTCCACCATAGCATTTTGCAGTTACATTTTTTCGTAATGCTTTTATATTTGTTCGCCCGATAATTTTAGCACCAATGGAAGATTGAATTGCAACATCAAACATTTGTCGTGGGATAATTTTACGCAATTTTTCGATAATAACTTTACCACGCTGAACGGCGGTTGAACGGTGTAATATTAGTGATAAAGCATCAACAGGTTCATTATTTATTAAAAAGCTGACCTTAACCAAGTCATCGGCTTTAAAACATTTAAAGTCATATTCCATCGAGGCATAACCACGACTAGTTGATTTTAATCTATCAAAAAAGTCCAAGACCACTTCATTCATCGGCATTTCATAAGATATTGCAACTTGAGTACCCGAATAGCTCATATTTTGTTGAATTCCTCGTTTTTCAAGGCAGAGCTTCATTACCGAACCAACATATTCATTTGGTACTAAAATATTGGCTTGAATAATCGGTTCTCTTATCTCTTCAATTAAACTTAAATCAGGCAAACTAGAAGGGTTGTCAATTTTAATGAGTTCACCTTTTTTACTAAGTATTTCGTAAACAACCGTTGGGGAGGTGGTAATTAGATCCATGTCATATTCGCGTTCTAGTCGCTCTTGAATAATTTCCATGTGTAACATTCCCAAGAAACCACAACGGAAACCAAACCCTAGTGCATCGGAACTTTCTGGCTCAAAATGTAATGCCGCATCGTTTAACCTTAGTTTACGCAAGGCCTCACGAAAGTCTTCATAATCTTCTGAACTAATCGGAAAAAGACCTGCAAATACACGAGGCTGTATAGGTTTAAATCCCTTTAAAGGTTCAACATTTTCACCTGCTAGCGTAATAGTATCTCCAACTGGTGCGCCATCAACATCTTTAATCCCTGAAACAATAAAACCAACTTCACCAGCTGATAAAAATTCTGTTTGAGTTCGCTTAGGAGTGAAAATGCCAACTTGATCAACTTGATATTCATCTTTAGTTGATAAGATTTTTATTTTCATTTTTTTACCGATTTTCCCGTCGATAACTCTAACTAATGAAACTACACCAAGATAATTATCAAACCAAGAATCAATGATTAATGCTTTTAATGGTGCATCAATATCGCCAACAGGTGGCGGAATTTTTTCAACTATTTGCTCTAGTATTTCTTCAATACCAAGACCCGATTTTGCACTAGCTTGTACGGCATCATGTGCTTCAATACCAATAATTTCTTCAATTTCATCAACCACGCGTTCAGGGTCTGCGGCAGGTAAATCAATTTTATTCAAAACGGGTAAAACTTCTAAGCCCTGTTCTATTGCGGTATAACAATTCGCAACGGTTTGAGCTTCTACACCTTGTGAGGCATCGACCACTAATAATGCACCTTCACAAGCCGCCAATGAGCGAGAGACTTCATAAGAAAAATCAACATGCCCTGGTGTGTCTATAAAGTTAAATTGATAGATTTTGCCATCTTTTGCGGTGTAGTTTAGGGTAACGCTTTGCGATTTAATGGTAATGCCGCGTTCTTTCTCAATATCCATTGAGTCAAGCACTTGCGATTCCATTTCACGGTCAGACAATCCACCACAAAGATGAATAAAACGATCGGCAATGGTAGATTTACCATGATCGATATGTGCAATGATAGAAAAATTTCTAATATTTTTAAACTGGTCGGACGACATCAATACCCCAAAGATAACAATAATTTTGGGGTATTTTACACGAATTTACCCCTAATATTTCATAGGAATGAGGGTTAATGTGGTTTATTTAAACACTTTGCTTTATAAAAGAAAGTTCCTGTTGGGATAAAGGAAGCGATAAAGCCGACAATAAACTTTTTAAAGCCAAACCCTCCTTTTACTAGATGAAAAACTAAAAAAGCAATAAAAACAGTAAAGAGCAAGCCATGTAATGGACCTACTATTTTTACCAGTTCAGGCATACCTAAATAATATTTAAAAGGTAAACCAATAAATACTAATAAGATTAATGAAACACCTTCTAACAGGGCAGATCTTTTCAGCCATTTATAATTTTCCATTTATTTTCCTATGGTAATGGGTAAAAATATAGAACTATCTCCACGCACTATTCTAATAGGAAACGATTTGTTTTTAGGTAATTTTTTAGCCATTTTTTCAAATTGTTTAACTGATTTAACAGGCATAAAATTAACACTCACTAAAATATCTCCCTTTAAAACACCTGCCAATTGCGTTACGCCATCATTATCAACCGCAAGAACTTCTAAGCCAAAAGGTAAGTTTCGTTTCTTTAACTTCTTTTCCCCTGCTTCTTTTAATTGCAAGCCTAGTATTGTTTCTGAACCGCCCAATCTACTAGCTATTTGCCCTGCATCAAGTGCATCAAGTCTTAAAGAAAATATTTTTGTTTTTCCTTTTCTTAAAACTTCAACATCGACAAGTTTATCAACGGCTGTTGCACCTACCACTGGGGGCAAATCAGACGACTTGCCTATTATTTTTCCGTCAAATTTAATAATAATATCGCCTGGTAAAATGCCATTTTTTTCAGCGGCTTGACCTTTTACTAGCTCTGCAACTAACGCACCTCTTGGCATTTTTAACCCAAAGGAGTTGGCTAGTTCTGCCGAAACTTCTTGTACCGTTACGCCTAAAAACCCTCGAACAACTTTACCGGTATCTTTTAGTTGGTTAACCACATTCATCGCAATATCAATTGGTATAGAAAAGGACAAGCCCATTGAACCACCGCTTTTGCTATAAATTTGTGAATTAACACCAATAACTTCACCACTCATATTAATTAATGGTCCACCTGAATTACCGGGGTTAATTGAGACATCTGTTTGGATGAAAGGCACATAAGTATCATCAGGTAATGAACGCCCTATTGCTGAAATAATGCCATGTGTAACCGTGTAATCTAAGCCAAACGGCTCGCCAATTGCCAGTACCCACTGCCCTACTTTTAACCCTACACTAGAACCAATTTTGGCTACTTTTAAATTATTTGCATTAATTTTAATCAGTGCAATATCCGTTCGTTCATCTAAACCAATGACTGTTGCTTTGTATTCTTTGCGATTATTTAATTTAACAACAATTTCATCTGCTCCCTCAACCACATGGTTGTTGGTTACGATATAACCATCTTCGCTAATAATAAAACCTGAACCTAATGATCTCACTTTTCTTTTTTGTTTCTTGGGTGCCGATCTAGGTGAAAAATCTTTTGGCAAGCCAAAAAACCGTAGCATTTCATCTGGCATGTTTTTAAAATGGTTTTCCATTCGCGATGCTCTAGATTTTTTAATCGTACTAATATTCACCACAACAGGGCTACTTTCTTCTGCTAAAACAGTAAAGTCAGGCAACATTATCATGGGTGATTTTGCCATAGCATTAGCAGATAAGCTTACAAAAACAACTAATGTAAGGCTACATTTAATAATATTTTTAATCATTTAAAACTCCTAAAAAACTTTTTCTAATTTTGGTAATACAGGTTTGTAAAATGTTTTAGTAAATAACCAACCGCCAAACAAAAAAATAAATCCTGTTAAGGCTGATAATATATCCGAATTTAAAATATTCAAGCCCAACCAAGCACCTAATATTAATAAAAACAATGGAAACCCATACGCCATGAGTGAATGTTTCAGTATTTCATTTTCAACAATCGACAATAAAACCTGCTCTCCCTTCTTTGCTTTTAAGTTATTTTTAATTCGTAATGTTCTCTCTACACTTGGTGAAAACAGGCTGGATAAAGACGATGTCCCACAGCCACCACTGGCACTACAGCCCGCACAACCTGACTGATTTTCAGATTGAACAATGACATATCCACCTTCAACAGCCAATACAGAACCAACTGAGATAATTTTTCCAAGTTGAGCATATTGTTCTTCCAGCTTTTCTAATTCAATCATCACTCACTACTTTATATTCAATGTTATGGTAGTATTATGAACAATATTCATTCTTCACTCAAGTCTTATAATAATGTATCAAAAATCACCGCATAAAATAATAACCGATATTTTAATTATCGGCAGTGGAATTGCAGGGCTATCGCTTGCACTAAAATTAGCTAAAAAGCACAATGTTACCGTTCTCTCAAAATCATCACTTACCGATGGAGCAACTAAATTTGCTCAAGGTGGTATTGCAGGGGTATTAGACCCACACGACTCGGTTGAATCGCACATAGAAGATACCGCAAAAGCAGGTGCAGGGCTTTGTGATGAAAAAACCGTCAGATTAGTTGCCCAAAAAGCATCTAAAGAAATTATTGAATTAATTGAAATGGGCGTACCCTTTAGTAAAGAAGAAAACTCAGATAAATTTCACCTTACCCGTGAAGGTGGGCACAGCCACCGCCGAGTAATTCATGCCGCCGATCATACGGGCGTTAGCATTATTGAAACCCTAGCTGAAAAAGTAAAACAAACTAAAAACATCACCATCTTCACCCAACATATGACGATTGATTTTATTTATGATAAAAATAACCCCATCAACGAACGAGAATGTTTAGGGTGCAATGTTTTAAATAAAGAAACCAGTCAAATTATCACTTTTTTAGCAGATTACACGGTTCTTGCAACGGGTGGAGCAAGTAAGTCTTATCTATATACCAGTAATCCAGACATCTCTACGGGTGATGGCATAGCCATGTCTTGGCGTGCAGGTTGCCGTGTAACCAATATGGAATTTAACCAATTTCACCCCACTTGCCTATACCACCCAAAAGATCGTTCATTTTTAATTACCGAAGCCCTGCGTGGTGAAGGTGCGATTTTAAAACTACCGAGTGGTTATGCTTTCATGAAACATTATGATGAAAAAGCCGACCTTGCACCCAGAGATATTGTGGCAAGAGCCATTGATGCTGAAATGAAAAAACATGGTATTGATTGCGTATTTTTAGATATTACCCATAAAGATAATGACTTCATTAAACTTCACTTTCCAACCATCTATGCTCGCTGTTTAAAAGCAGGAATAGACATAACTAGAGAAGCCATTCCCGTTGTGCCTGCCGCCCACTATACTTGCGGAGGCGTGCATACCGACCTAAATGGTCAGACAGATTTAAACCGCCTATTTGCGATTGGCGAAACTGCCTATACAGGGCTTCATGGGGCAAATAGGCTAGCGAGCAATTCACTTGCTGAAGGGCTTGTGTTTGCGGAACAAGCATATCTGCAAATAAATAAAATTTATCAAGCTGTTGAAAAATCAACTTTTGACAACATAAAACTATGGGATATAAGTGCCGTTACACAAGCACAAGAAAAAATACTCATCAAACATGACTGGGATGAACTACGCCGAGTTATGTGGGATTATGTCGGCATAGTTAGAACCAACAAACGCCTTAAACAAGCACAAAAAAGATTAAAGTTATTAAAAAAAGAAGTTGCCGAATATTTTTATGCACATAATTTAAATAGCGACCTACTCGAACTTAGAAATTTAACTCTCGTCTCAGACATAATGGTTAAAAGTGCCTTAAAACGAAAAGAAAGCCGTGGCTTACACTACAACCTTGACTACCCGAACACAAAAAAAACAAGCAAACCAACAATATTAAGAAAAAAGGTAAAAAAATGAACCAAGACTGGAAGCAATTTTTAACCGAACAAAAAGCACAATTTGATGAAAACGACCATATAAAAACATTTGGTTTGCCTGAAATTGAACATTTCATGGTTAAGCATGGCCCTATCGTAACGGATTTATCGAATGAAACGCTTATTAAAGTGTCTGGCGAAGATGCCTTTAGTTTTTTACAAGGTCAATTTTCTAACGACCTAAAAGAAGTCAACAATTCACAAGCCCAACTAAGTTCTTACTGCGACCCACAAGGTAAAGTGTTAGCCTTAATGACTATTTTTAAAGTTGGCGAAAGTTATTATTTATCTTTTGACGAAAGCTTAAGAGACATTATTTTAAAAAGATTAACCATGTTTAAAATGATGTCAAAAGTAGAGCTAGAAGAAGTCTCAGAACTATTTATACAAATTGGTTACGCAGGCGAATTTGCCGACCTAGATTTACAACGCGACTTTACCGTTAAAATTAAAGAAACCCACCAAATACAAAGCATTGATAGCCAAGACATACAAAATGTGACCGTTATTAAAGTGCCTGGCCCTTATCATAACTACCGATTATTTGGTGATTTAGAGCCAATAAAAAGCGTTTGGAAAACCCTAAAATCAAACGGCGAAGCCATCGGAAAACTAGACTGGTCACTATTAAATATCGTATCAGGGCAACCAATTATTAACGACAAAACAACAGGAAAATTTATCGCCCAGTTTATTAATTTAGACAAACTAAACGCCGTTAATTTTAAAAAAGGTTGCTACCCTGGGCAAGAAATTATTGCCCGCATGCACTACCGTGGCAAAGCCACTAAACGCATGCTAAGAATGCACTCGCCTGTTTTACAAAACTTTCAAACAGGTGATGAAATTAAACTACAAGATGCCACCGAACGAAACTACAAATTTACCATTATTTCCGCCGCACCCGAAATTTATGAAGGCACCATTGCCCTTGCCATTTCTACCGTCAAGGCATTAGAAAGTGTAAAAGGTGATCTTAAAAATGAAAACGGCGATTTATTCACCATAGAACCAATGCCATACGACTTAACCGAAGAAGAATAAAATAACTCGCTGCCGTTTAATATAAAAACAAAAGTAAAAATAAAAACAAAGAGAAAAAATAAAATGAAAAAAACAACCCTTGCTCTAATGATTACTGCCAGTTTATACAGTGTTAACAGCCAAGCAAATTGGCTAGATGCAGGTAAAGACCTGTTAGGAAAAGCACAAGAAGAAGTTAAAAAAGCAACGGGAGATTCAAACGGTCAATCCGCCTCTATTGCAGGCTTAAGCAATAGCGATATTGGCAAAGCATTTAAAGAAGCCTTATCAAAAGGGTCTGAAACCGTGGTGGCTAACTTAGGCGTTAAAGACGGTTTTAACAAAGACCCAAGTATCCACATTCCATTACCAAAAAACCTACAAAAAGTAAAATCGGTTTTAGCAAAATTTGGTAAAGCAGGCTTAATGGACGACCTTGAACTAAAAATAAACCGAGCGGCGGAACTAGCGACTCCACAAGCAAAGTCATTGTTCTTAGGTGCAATTCAAGATATGAGTTTTGATGATGTACAAAAAATTTATAAAGGACCGTCAGATTCAGCCACACAATATCTGCAATCTAAAACCTCTAAAAGTTTAAAATCTAAAATGGCACCGATTGTTGAAAAGTCCATGCAAGAAGTTGGAGCCATTGCCACTTACGACCAAGCCATGTCAAGATATAAAGACCTACCCTTTGTACCAAATGTAAAAGCAGATATAACCAATCATGTTATCAGCGGTGGCATGAAAGGCATGTTCCACTACATTGCTGCCGAAGAAAAATCTATTCGAGAAAATCCTGTTAAACAAACCACAGAGTTACTTAAAAAAGTATTTGGCAGATAGTTCAACAACTTAAGCAAGTAAACCAACCGACTCTCACAACCAAAAATTGCCAGGGGCACCCCCCCCCCTGGCAATTTTTAAGTAAACAGCTTGTTCCAAACCTTTTCAACCACCTCACGATTTGAATTAACCATCTTATATTCAACTTTTGCATTCACATTCTGTAAAGCCAAACGATGATATAGCCCTCTATAATCACAATAGATCTCTTCTAACTTTTCTATTTCTTGCACACTTATTTCGACCAAGAAACCACATTTTTTTATCGTCTCAAGCAAACGAATATTATCAGAATATTCAACTAATTCAGGGTATTGATTCGCATGAGCTAATACCCAATACTGCACCATAAATTCAATATCAACAATACCGCCAACACCTTGTTTTAAATCAAACAAATTAGCATCAGACTTATCCAACGACTCACGCATTTTTAAACGCATTTCAACCACTTCATCTTTTAGCTTACTAAAATCTCTTGGCTCTAAAATAAAATCAGTTTTAAACTGCTTAAAAGCCTGTTCGCCCTGTTCATCAAACACCACCGCTCTTGCACGCACCAATGCTTGGTGTTCCCAAGTCCACGCTTTTTCTTGTTGATAACCAACAAAACCTTCAAAATCACTTACAATTAAACCGCTTGCACCGTTCGGGCGTAATCTGGTATCTATCTCATACAATCTACCCGTTGGCATCATGGTGGTTATTAATAAAATTATTTTTTGGGTCAGCCTAGTCATAAACAAACCAATATCTACCGGCTTTTTACCATCTGTTTTACCAAACCGATCTACACCATGGTACAAAAAAACAATATCTAAATCAGAGCCATAACCTAATTCAATGCCACCCATTTTTCCATAACCTAAAATTAATAAAGGTCGGCGTTCAGCTTCAATACCAAGCGGTTGCCCATGTTTTGTTAACATAACCTGCCAGACATATTCAGACACCGCATTCAACACCGCCTCAGCAATCCATGTTAAATAATCACTTACCTTCATTACCGGCAAATTTCCCGTTACATCAGAAGCCGCCACCTTAAAAATCTGCGAACCACGCCATTCGCGTAGCTTATTCATAAACGACTCATCATCACCTTGGCAATCTTCACGAATTAACGCCACCTCTGCCTGTAACTGCTTCACCTCCAACGGCTCAAATAAAATATCACCATCTAACAACTGATCGAACAAAGCCGGGTTTTTAATCAACCTATCTGTTAACCACTGACTCATCGAACACAATAAAACCAAATTAACAATCGCCGCCCTATTTTCAATCAACAACACCAAATAAACACTGCGTTGCAATATTTTTTCAAACAATGATAAAATTCGATCTAGCGTATCTAATTGATTACTGCTACCGGCTATTTCAACCAAAACATTTGGTAAAACCTGCTCAAATCGTTCAATAGAATCCGCACTAGCACGCTTATAAGTTGCCAACTCCTTAAAACTATCCAACTTTGCCATCGCCAATCTAGGCTGTTTAAAACCCAACCTTTCTAAAAAAGGATCAGCGACAAAAACCTCCTCTATCTCTTTATCATTTGAATCCGCAAAAGTTAAATCAAACTGTGCCTGCACAAGATTACGATGACGATCTAACACCACCATAAAATCATCATAACAAGCAAAGCCCAAGCTTAATGCCAACATTAACTGTTGCTCTTTCGAACTAGGTAAATCGTGGGTTTGCTGATCATTCCATTCCTGCAAACGATTCTCCGCCTTACGCAAAAATAAATAAGCCGTTCTTAAACCCTCACCCTCATCACTCGTCAAATAATTCTTATCAACACAAACTCGCAAAGTTTTTAACAACGAGCGACTTTGTAAATCGTGACTTCGCCCACCATTAATCAACTGAAAAGCCTGTACAATAAACTCCACCTCGCGAATACCACCACGACCAAGCTTAATATTAGCAAACATCTCCTTCTTAACCACTTCTGCATGAATCATCATCTTCAACTCACGCAACGAATCCAAACTAGAAAAATCAATATACTTGCGATAAACAAACGGGCGTAAAATATCAAATAATTCTCGTCCCTTCTCAACATCACCAGCTAAAACACGCGCCTTAACCAACGCATAGCGTTCCCAGGCACGACCATGCAACTCATAATAATTTTCCAACTCGGTAAAACTAACCGCCAACGAACCAGTATTACCAAACGGACGCAACCGCATATCCA
>CAYMAW010000022.1:0-12342 GCA_964388565.1 uncultured Piscirickettsiaceae bacterium
AACAATTGATTAAGTTGTATATAAATCCCTTATTTAGGCAAAAAGTGCCAGGGGGGGGTAAAATTATATAAAATACCCCTTTTATATAGTGAATAAGGTTGTGCCATGTCAGGTAATACAATTGGTCAAAATTTTAGAGTTACTACATTTGGTGAAAGTCACGGTATTGCTTTAGGTGCAATTATTGATGGTTGCCCTCCAGGAATGGAACTGTGTGAAGCAGATATTCAAATTGAATTAGATCGTAGAAAGCCTGGTGGGAAGTCTAAAGATGGCAAAACACTTAAGCATGTCACCGCTCGCAATGAAGACGATAAGGTACAAATTCTTTCAGGTGTGTTTGAAGGGAAAACGACTGGTACACCAATCGGTTTAATTATTCATAATAAAGATCAACGATCACAAGACTACTCTAAGGTTGCAGAAACTTTTCGTCCATCGCACGCAGATTATACCTATACACAAAAATATGGTTTTCGAGATTACCGTGGAGGTGGGCGTTCATCTGCCCGTGAAACCGCTATGCGAGTGGCGGCTGGTGCGATCGCTAAAAAATATTTAAAAGAACGATTGGGAGTAGAAATAAAGGGGTATTTATCCCAGTTAGGTCCTATTAAATTGAATGAGGTAACTTGGCCATTTGATAATTCAAATGAATATTTTTGTCCAGACAAAGAAAAAACCGAAGAAATTCGTCAGTATATGGATCAGTTATTAAAACAAAAAGATTCAGTGGGCGCAAAAATAACCATCGTAGCTAAAAATGTCCCCGTTGGTTTGGGCGAACCTGTTTTTGATCGGTTAGATGCCGACTTTGCTCATGCTTTAATGAGTATTAATGCGGTAAAAGGTGTTGAAATCGGTGAAGGTTTTGCGGTTGCTGGCATGAAAGGAACTGAAAATAGAGATGAAATGGATCCAAATGGCTTTTTATCTAATCATGCAGGTGGTATTTTAGGCGGAATTTCTACAGGGCAGGATATTGTGGCACATATTGCATTAAAGCCAACCTCTAGTATTATGACGCTAGGTAAGACCATTAATAAAGATGGAGAAGCAACCGAGATGGTTACCAAAGGTCGCCATGATCCTTGTGTTGGTATTCGTGCTACACCAATAGCGGAAGCAAAAATGGCAATCATCTTACTGGATCATTTTATGCGTAACCGTGCTCAAAACGGCGATGTTATTTCACCAATTGTTAAGCTTTAATGAAAGGAATAAAAAGGGTAAAGCTATCTAGTTTTTATTTTTTTTATTTTACCGTCTTCGGGATTCTTGTTCCATTTTCTGGATTGTATTACGAGTTTTTAGGCTTTAATGCAATTCAAATAGGGCAATTATCAGCCGTATTTGTAGTTACAAAAATAGTTTCTCCTAATCTATTCGGTTGGGTATCAGATAAAACGGGTTTAAAAATATTTTGGGTGAAACTATGCTCATTTTTAACCTTTTCATTTTTGATTTTATTTGCCGTTCAAGATAATTTCTATTGGATATTACTATCCGTATTTTTATTTAGTTTCTTTTTTCATTCCACCTTACCTATTTTTGAATCCTATACCTTTAGTGCCTTAAAAAAAGCCAATATTGATAAATCAGGCTATGGAAAAATTCGTCTATGGGGTTCGGTAGGGTTTGTTTTTGCCGTTATTATTGCAGGCTGGTTATTTGATAAATTTAGTATTGCTTATTTTGCTTGGTTTGTTGTCGGTTTTGCCGTTGCCGTTTGGCTAGGCGTGTTATTTTTAAAAGAAGATAAAGTAACTCATGCTCCAGTGGAAGAAATAAAGTTCTTTTATATTGTCAAACAACCCGCGGTAATCGCCTTATTGATGGTTAGCCTGTTAATTCAGTTTTCGCATGGTTCTTATTATGGGTTTTACAGTATATTTTTAAGTGATGCAGGTTACACTAAAACAGCAATAGCATTATTTTGGGCGGTTGGTGTCGTTGCTGAAATTACGGTATTTTTATATATGACGCCACTATTTAATAAGTTTTCGGCAAAAGGGCTGTTAATCATTAGTTTATGGTTAACCTTATTACGATGGCTACTGATACCTTTTGCTATAGAAAATGAAGTATTACTGTTTTTAGCTCAGTTATTACACGCCGCCAGCTACGGACTGTTTCATGCCGCCGCCATTTATTTAATTGACCAAGCGTTTATAGGGAAAGTACAAAATAGAGGGCAAGCAATTTATGCATCATTAAGCCATGGTTTAGGTGGAGCATTAGGATTGTTATTAGCAGGTGTAGTGTGGTTTCGTTATGGTGCCAATATTTCGTTTTTAATAAGTGCGTTTTTAGTTGTGTTTGCATTAATTATCGCGTATAAATATGTAGATAAACTACTTAGAGAATGAACATGAAAAAATTTAAAAATGTAACCGTTGTTAAACAAGCAAATATTTATTATGATGGAAAAGTAACCAGTCGTACGATTGAGCTTGCAGACGGCTCAACTAAAACCCTCGGTATTATGATGCCTGGCGAATACACCTTTGGTACGGAAGCGGCAGAAGTAATGGAAATGTTAGCGGGAGAAGTAGAGGTTTTACTGCCGAATGAAACAGAGTGGAAAGTGATTGAAGCGGGAACAAGTTTTGATGTTCCTAGTAATTCTAAATTTGGAATAAAAGTGCATACGCCAGCAGATTATTGTTGTAGTTACCTGCCTTAAAAGGGAAATGTTTTGATTGGTTCTATTAATGAAAAATCTAATAACTACACTAAATTCTTAATTTTAGGCTATGTATTTATTTTAGGGTTGGTAGTTGTCTCCGCTCTTATTTTTTTAAACTATGAAAATAAATTATTTTCATCTGTTCAAAACTATTCCGAAAGTATTTCTCATGAAAAAAACGCAGATGTATTGTTAGACGCAGGTACTCAACGAAGCTTAATTTTAGCAGAGCTAGTGAGCACTGAAAATAATATTAAAGTGGATTCACTTCGTATGGAATTCTATAAATATAAAACGATAATTGGAAAGTCATTCACTAATTTAAAAGCAAGTGACTCAAGTTTTGTTCGTGAAGAAATAATGGAAATAGAGCCTTTTATGGAAGGTTGGCTTGAATCTCAAGATAATATTTATAATTTAATTTTGAATGGAAAGATTCAACAAGCCAAGTACAATCTTTCCAAGTTAAAACAAAGAAATATCTATCTAAAATTAGAAGTGCTGAAAAGCGGTTTTAATTTACAGGCACAAACCTCATTTGAAAAATATTATAAATCGATCACTGAAATGCCCGTCCTTATTTTTGCGGTAAGTGTTCCTATTATGGTCGGCTTAATGCTTATTGCACTTTTATCTGTGAGGCGATTAAATCAATTCGCATCAGGTTATCAACAAATGGTGAATAACCTAGAGGAGCTTGCTCTTAGTCGGCAACAGGAATTATTGTTAGATAGAAATTTAATGCATAATTTGTCTGAAGCGGTCGGTGTGTTTGAACCAAATAAAGAATTTGTTGTGTTTAATAAAAAGTTAAAGGCTCTCATTCCAAAAAACGATAGAGTCAAAGAATTAACATTATGGCGTTTTTTAGAAATAGTGTTTGATAAAGATGATGTTGGTCTTATTTTCCGTAATTTCTCTAAAGAAAAAGGTTGGCGTGGTCATGCAAAACTATTAAACAAAGACAATTTAATGATGGTTAATATCTCCTTGATTAAAGATGATAGTTTACCAAATGATTACATGTCTATCGTTTTAACGGATATTTCTGAATTAAAGACAGTTCAAGACAAACTAGAAATGACCGCTAATTTTGATGAAATAACCCGATTGCCAAATAGAAGGAATTATAATAATACCATCGCAAAATTAGTACAAAGTGAATCGAAGAAACCATTTCAATTACTTTATTTAGATTTAGATAATTTTAAATGGATTAATGATCATTATGGGCATAAAACGGGCGATCAATTTCTATACAATTTTTCAGAGGGCGTTTTACGAGTTTTAAATAAAAAACATTCTTTTTTCCGTATTGGTGGCGATGAGTTTATTGTTCTTGTTGAAGGAATAGATGATAAATTGTCTGGGGTCGCCGCCGCGATTATTCAATCGGTTAAAGCAATTAAAGTCAAAAATAATGAAATTCAAGGTGTGGGTTGTAGTATTGGTATAGCATCTTTTCCTGACAATAACTCGACGGCAGAAGGTCTGCTAAATTGTGCCGATCTTGCCATGTATCACTCCAAAAACAATGGTAAAAATAAATATAGTTTCTTTGATTTAAAAATGGCAGAGGAGCTAGAATCCTTGCATAGAATTGAAAAAGTCCTAATCAAAGCAATACAAAAAGAAGAATTTATTGTCTATTACCAACCACAGTATAAGTTAAATAATTTAGAATTGGTTGGAGCAGAGGCATTATTGAGATGGCCTAAAAAAGAAAGAGAAAGTGTTGTGTTTGTTTCTCCCGTTGAGTTTATTCCGATTGCTGAAAAGTTTGGCTTGATTAAAGAACTAGGAGAGTATGTTTTTGAAAATGCAATAAAACAAATTGTAAGTTGGAGGAAATTAGGAGATAAATTACCTAAGGTTGCGGTAAATGTATCGTCAATACAGCTTGCAACGAGAGGTTTTACCGATTTTGCAGAAAGAGTTATGGATGAATATGATATTGAACCTGAAATGATCGATATTGAAATCACAGAATCAGTTTTGATGAACAATTTAGAGCAAGATGGTGAAAACAATAGTAATAGTCTAAGATGGTTGCAAAAGAAAGGTTTAGTTATTTCGATTGATGATTTTGGAACAGGTTATTCTTCGTTAGCTTATATTAAAAACCTTAATGTAGATAAAATAAAAATAGATAAAAGCTTTATCGACGACCTAGAAAATAGCTATGAAACCAAGTTAATAGTAAAAGCCATTATTGATATGGGACACAACTTAGGTTTAGTTGTATTGGCGGAAGGTATTGAAACAGATTTCCAATTAAAAATTCTTCAAGAATTTGGCTGTGATGAAGGTCAAGGGTATTTATTTGGAAAAGCTGTTCCATCCAATGAATTTAAAGAGGCTTTTTTACTCTAGTTGCCTTTTCTTTTTATCAGCCCGTTTTTTCTTTTTTTGCGACTTTAAGAAAAAATGAATACCAAAGTGGGTGATTAATAAAAAAATTAACACCCCAAATCCAATCCACTTAATAAAATCCATTTGAATAACCATTCTTTTGTTTTTAAGATCTATAACAACTAATTTTATTTTACTCATTTTCTGTTAAAATTGCCCAAAATTTTTTATAAGGAATTCAAATGAATAACCCCCCCTCATTAGCTTTTGATTGGCGTAAATATAAATCTGATTCGCTATCAGGAATTACCGTCGCTTTAGCACTCGTTCCTGAAGCCGTAGCGTTTGCGTTTGTGGCAGGTGTTCATCCGTTAGTTGGTCTGTATGCGGCAGTTATTGTTGGCTTTATTACCGCTATTTTTGGCGGTCGTCCAGGAATGATTTCAGCGGCGGCAGGTTCTTTAGCGGTTGTTATGATGCACCTTGTTATGGAAAATGGTGCATCTTATCTGTTCGCCGCCGTTATTCTGATGGGCGTGTTTCAAATGTTTATTGGTTTAATGAAGTGGGGTCGATTTATTAGAATGGTACCTACTTCTGTTATGCTCGGCTTTGTGAATGGTTTAGCCTTGATTATTCTAATTGCACAGTTCACGCAGTTTAAAGATGCCTCTGGAGAATGGTTAACAGGAGAGTCGCTGAATATTATGGTATTAATAATTTTAGCAACACTTACGATAATTTACTTCTTACCTCGCCTAACCAAAGCAATACCATCGGCTTTAGCTGCGATCGTGTTTGTTACATTAGTGGTTATTTTCTTTGATATTAATGCGATTACGGTTGGTGATAAAGCCGAGGTTTCAGGTACATTACAATCGTTAATTTATGGCGATGGTAATGAGGGTGGTTTTCAAGGGTTAAGTTGGATAACCAGTTTGCCAGCAAATTTCTTTAGTTTAGAAACCTTGTGGATTGTTTTACCTTACGCTATTATTTTGACAATTATTGGTTCAGTCGAATCATTATTAACCATGACTTTAATTGACGATATTACACAAACTCGTGGCAAAGGTAATAAAGAATGTATTGCGTTAGGAGTAGCAAACTGTACCGCAGGAACATTTGGAACAATGGGTGGTTGTGCATTAATTGGTCAGTCAATGATTAATGTTAAATCAGGTGGAACAGGGCGATTGTCAGGTATTTCTGCTGCATTTGGTTTGTTAATTATAGTGTTAGTCGCCTCATCTTGGATAGAGATGGTACCGATAGGCGCACTTGTTGGCTTAATGTTTTTTGTGGTAATCGCAACATTTAACTGGACCAGTTGGAATATCATGCGTGGCATGACCAAAGCCGATGCAATTGTAATGGTATTAGTGACCGCTTTAACTGTTATATTTGATCTAGCCGTTGCGGTCATGGTCGGTATTATTGTCGCCGCTCTTGTTTTTGCATGGCAGCATGCACAAAAAATTCTGCTAGAAACTACCTTTGAAGAAATTGATGGCAAACAGGTTAAAATTTATAAAGTAAATGGGCCTTTATTTTTTGCATCATCACAAAATTTTCTAGAAATGTTTGATGTTAAGAATGATCCACCGTGCGTGGTAATTGATTTTCAACACTCAAGAGTTTATGATCATACGGGTGTAGAAACGATTGATAATTTAACGAAAAAATATAAAGAAGTGAATAAAAAAATTATATTAAAACACTTAAGTCCAGAATGTCAGGTTTTACTGAAAGATGCCTCTAAACTTGTAGAGGTAAATGTTTCAGAAGATCCGCATTATCATGTATCAATAGGCAAATAAATTGTATCAGCCTTTGCGTTTTGGTTTAAGTTAAGCTAAAAAGTGCCAGGGGCGGTAGGGTAAGTTGAATAGGAGAGTTGTAATGGGTTGGGAATCTTGGGCATTAGATAATCTTTGGTTAGTTGCAGGTGGAACATTATTGATTAGTGTTATTCTGAAATTTGCAATTACCTGGCTGTTTAAAAATTCTGGCTAAAACAGGCATGTTTTTTGCTTTTTACTAAACTAATTGTAATTAGTTCGTATGAGTGTTATTAATGATTATCGTGTCTAGAGTTTTTTTGCAAAGTAATCTATTGTTGACTGTTCTGTTTTCAGTTGTTTTATCAGGCTGTAATTTAGCAAACAGTGCCGATGATGGCTCTGAAAAAAATGCAACTGCCAATATTTCTATTCAGTCTTCTATTCCTATCGCCAATACTAGTGGTTATTATCAAGAAAAATCAATTGTTGTTGTGAATGCAACTGGGTCAGGTTCTAAAAGTTCCTTGGTTACTTGTGTAACAACGATTTCTCAAAAGGCAAATTCTGTTATAGACTACACCGTTGTTGATGTTATTACTGGCTGTGGAAACAAAGAGGTTGCTTTAGTGAATGGGGCAGGGGCTTATAAAATAAAATTAGTAGTAACCGACGGCAACTCTAAAACGGCAGAATCACAAAAATTTGCCATTGTATTACCAACAACAATTGGTTCAGATGTATTTTTATCCGCCAACTTTACAGCAACGCCATCCACATCTTCAGAAAGTACCTTTGATATTGCATTAGACGCCACTAGTTCAACGAAAGGCGAAACGGGCGACATTTCTACTTACACCTGGCAAATACGCAAAAAAGAAAATGATGCTACTTCGACATTAGTATCCACTGTTGGCCCTGTTAATAGTCCTCTTACCAGTGTGGTCGTACAGTCTGATGGGATTTATGTCGTTAAGCTAACCATTGTAGATAATGGCTCTAAAACGGCCTCTACAACTAAAACTTTTACGGTTAGTACGGGCGGGGACCTATTAATCGCAGATTTCTCTATTACCATTCCAGCGGGAGGTGCGCCGATTAATATTCAAGTTGATGCAAGCACATCTACCGTCACCAATATTGACCACTATGCTTGGGATTTATACGCTTCTGATGCACTAACAGCTTCTATTTACCATGTAGAAACTGAATCTGTACAGGCCAACATTCCAATTGTAGGGTCAGGTATTTACTTAATTCGTTTGAGAGTGATAGACACAATCGGTAATGAACACGAAATGACCCGAACTTTTCAAATTCTTTAAAGCCTAATCCTATCTATTTGTTAGGGTATAATGTGTGGCTAAATTGAATAAAAACTTTTCACGGAAATTATGTCGTATATAAAAAAATATTTAATAGCAGGTTTACTTGTTTGGTTGCCAATCGGCGTGACCGTTGCCGTGTTAATATTCTTAGTGAACTTTTTCGATAAAACATTACTATTGTTGCCAACTAGCTTGCGTCCACAAGAGTTATTAGGGTTTAGTATTCCTGGTTTTGGTATTTTACTTTCTTTTGTTTTTATTCTTATAACAGGCATGATTGTCGCCAGCTTCTTTGGTAAGTATTTATATGGAATTGGTGAACGAGTTTTGGCTAGAATTCCATTAGTTCGCTCTATTTATACAGCCGTTAAACAAATATCTGAAGCCGTATTTGGCAATGAAAATCAAACCTTTAAAAAAGCCTACTTAATTCAATACCCCCGTAATGGTTTATGGACAATCGCCTTTCAAACTAGTACAACACAAGGTGAAGCACAGCTTAAAACGCACTTATCTGAAGTAGTAAACTTATTTGTTCCTACTACACCTAATCCTACATCAGGTTTTTTTATTATGGCATCTAGAAACGAAGTCATTGAACTAGAAATGTCTGTTGATAGTGCCTTGAAAATGGTTATTTCGGGTGGTGTAGTCGTGCCACCTTGGCAAGAAAATAAATTAGAAGACCAACACAAAAACGAACAAAATATCAAACAAAACTCAAAACAAGAAGGGCAAGAAAAAAATGATGCGTAGTCACTATTGCGGCCAAGTTACCGAAAAATTAGAAAATGAAAATGTAACCGTCTCAGGTTGGGTACACCGTCGTCGAGATCATGGCGGCGTAATCTTTATTGATTTGCGTGACAAAGAAGGGCTAGTACAAATTGTTGTAAATCCTGATGATGCAGAAAAATTTGCCAAGGCAGAAAAAGTGCGTTCAGAATATGTACTCACTGTTCAAGGTAAAGTATTAGGTAGAACCGTAGAAACCATTAACCCTAAAATGAACACAGGTAAAATTGAAATTGTAGCCGATAATATTGAGATTTTAAGTGTATCAGCACCAATTCCATTTCAATTAGACGACAAAACTATTTCTGAAGAAGTGCGTTTAACCTATCGGTTTTTAGATTTGCGTCGAGAAGAAATGCAACAGATTATGCGTACGCGTTATGAAATTACTCGTACCATGCGTCGCTATTTAGATGACCGAGGTTTTATGGATATTGAAACGCCAATCCTAACCAAGTCAACGCCAGAAGGAGCTAGAGATTATCTAGTTCCAAGTCGAACACATCAAAATAACTTCTTTGCCCTGCCACAGTCACCGCAATTATTTAAGCAATTATTAATGATGTCAGGCTTTGATAAATACTATCAAATTACCCGTTGTTTCCGTGATGAAGATTTGCGTGCAGATAGACAACCTGAATTTACCCAGCTAGATATTGAAACTTCATTTATGACCGAAGAAGAAGTCATGCAAGAAATGGAAGGGTTAATTAAAACCATTTTTAGTGAAACGGGAGACATTCAATTTACAGATGATTTCCCAAAAATTACCTACGCAGAAGCCATTAAAGACTATGGAATAGATAGACCAGACCTAAGAATAAATATGAAATTAGTCGATATAGCAGACTTATTGCAAAATATCGACTTTAAAGTTTTTGCAGGTCCCGCAAAAGATCCTAAAGGGCGTGTTGCCGCGTTAAGAGTGCCACAAGGTGGTAAAATGACTCGTAAAGAAATAGACGACTATACTAAATTTGTTAGTATTTATGGCGCAAAAGGGCTAGCTTACATTAAAGTGAACAAGCTTGCCGACGGTATCGAAGGGCTACAATCACCAATCGTTAAATTCATTGCCGATCAAGTAATGGAAATAATGGCAAGAGTCGGAGCAGAAGATGGCGATTTAGTTTTCTTTGGTGCAGACAAAGCCAAAATTGTAAACGAAGCCCTAGGTGCACTAAGAGTTAAAGTGGGTGAAGACCTAAACATGTTAGAAAAAGAGTGGGCTCCAATATGGGTTGTTGACTTCCCAATGTTTGAAGTTATTGATGAAAAAACAGGTGCTTTAACCGCAATTCACCACCCATTTACCCAACCAAAAGCCACGACTGAAGAAATATTAAACCATGAAACCCCAGAAGAAATACTTTCAAAAGCCTATGATCTAGTTATCAATGGTTTAGAAGTGGGCGGTGGTTCAGTGCGTATTCATGATACCAATATGCAAACCGCAGTTTTAAAACAACTAGGTATTTCTGATGAAGAAGCCAATGATAAATTTGGTTTCCTATTAAATGCACTTAAATACGGTTGCCCACCACACGCAGGTATGGCGTTCGGTTTAGATAGATTAGTGATGATTATTGCCAAATGCGACTCTATTCGTGATGTAATTGCCTTCCCTAAAACACAGTCTGCCGCCTGTATGCTAACTGCCGCGCCAGGTAAAGTAGCGGACGATCAATTAGTTGATTTAGATTTACGCTTCCGTAAACCTAAAAAAGATTAAATTTTGGCATAGGAGAGAGGACACAGTAAAATGTCTTCAAAAAAAATAAATTTAGCAGAATCAATACCAGTTGAATTGGCAGATAATATTAATAAAATTGCCAGTTCAGTTGACTTGCCCGCCTATTTAACTGAAATAGAAAAAGCATCTTTAGTTAAAAAAATCAAAAAACTATTGATTGAAAAAGATGCGCAACTTGTTGCACATTATTATGTCGATCATGATTTACAAGCCCTCGCAGAAGAAACGGGTGGCAAGGTTGCCGACTCATTAGAAATGGCAAATTTTGGGGCTCAATCAGACGCAACCACGCTAGTGGTTTGTGGGGTTCGATTTATGGGCGAAACCTCCAAAATGCTTAGCCCAGAAAAAACCATTTTAATGCCCAATTTAGATGCAACCTGCTCACTAGATGCAGGCTGTCCTGCCGATGAATTTAGAACATTCTGTAACCAATACCCCGATCATACAGTAGTCGTTTACGCCAACACCAGTGTTGAAGTAAAAGCCATTGCCGACTGGGTCGTTACATCGGGTAACGCCCTCGAAATCGTTAGCGACCTAAAAGAACAAGGTAAAAAAATAATTTGGGGCCCCGATAGGCATCTAGGTAATTGGATTAAAAAAGAAACGGGTATCGACATGATACTTTGGCAAGGGCAATGTATCGTCCATGACGAATTTCAAGTCTTTGAACTACAAGAACTAAAAAAAGAAAACCCAAAAGCCAAAGTGTTAGTACACCCAGAATCACCGCAAGAAGTTGTTGACTTAGCTGATGTAGTCGGTTCAACACGCGTGATGATAGAAGCAGTACAAAATATGCCCGACCAAGAATTTATTGTCGCTACTGATAACGGCATATTTTGGAAAATGAAACAACTCGCCCCAAATAAAAAACTAATTGTCGCTCCAACTGCAGGAAAAGATGGACACTGCATAAGCTGTGCCCACTGCCCGTGGATGGCAATGAACGGTCTACAAAATTTACACGACTGCCTTGCCAACAAAACAGGTGAAATATTTTTAGAAGAAAAAATTCGATTAGAAGCACTCGAATCAATTAATAAAATGTTAGATTTTTCGCGTAAAAATGGTTTAATAGCTAAAAAAACAGCTTGAAATCTAAAAAATGCCAGGGGGGGTAGCTTGAATAAAATAAATAGAATTCTTGGTATTGATCCAGGTTCTAGAAAAGCAGGTTTTGGTATCATTGAATCGGGTCGTTATAATCCAAATTATATTGCTAGCGGAGTGATTAATGTTATCAAATTGTCTGGTTCGCAACGGTTGAAAGTTATTTTTGAATCGGTGAATCAAATTATCGAACAATATAAACCCGATGTAATGTCAATTGAAAAAATGTTTGTTTATAAAAACCCAAGTTCAGCCATTAAATTAGGGCAGGCAAGGGGTGTTATTTTGTGCGCAGCCGCGTTGCATGATATTCCGATTATGGAATATACCCCAACCCAAATTAAAAGCACTATCGTTGGGCAAGGGCATGCCAATAAAGAGCAAGTTCAGTACATGGTCACCAATCTATTAAAATTAACGCAAACACCACAAGAAGATGCCGCAGATGCTTTGGCGGTCGCTTTATGTCATGATCGTTATTTAACATTGGGAATTGACCCTGAAAAGCTATTAAGAGGCACACGATTT
>CAYMAW010000023.1:0-12137 GCA_964388565.1 uncultured Piscirickettsiaceae bacterium
CGATTGAACATTTTGAATTTGAAAACTGGTATAAATCATTACAAATAAATTTGAATGCTAATTTTCATTTAATTCAAAGTACATTAGCATTATTAAAACAGAGCGACTGCGGAAAATTAGTGGTCATGCTAGATGAAAACATAAAAGACAAACCTGCCAACTACGGAGCTTATGGTGTAGCAAAAGCAGGCTTAGAACAGTTACTAAAAAGCGTTGCGGAAGAAAATGAAAAGCCAAGTTGCTACCTAGCAAATTTACCTGCTTTTCAATCAAACACCCGAAGCAAACAGTTTCCAAGCGAGAACCCAAATGACCTACCAACGGCAGAAAAGATTGCACAACAATTAATAACTGAATTAGAATATAAACCAAGTAAATTAATCGAACGGCTTTAAAACAAACCTTTTTAAGCTATTTATGCCTAGGGGGCTAGCAAATTAATGGAAAACATGACAAACAATAACACCTCTTTTATGGAACGCTTAAAATATTTTCCTGTGGGGTTATTTGGCTCTGTACTTGGTTTTACAGGGCTTACGCTTGCGGTTATGAATGCCTCTCGTATTTTAGACATAACACCTACCATTGCCTATGTATTAACCTTGATTACAATGCTGATTATGGTAATCGTGACAGTTATTTATGCCTTAAAAGTCATTAAACATTTCCAATCGGTAGTCAATGAATTTAGCCACCCCGTCGCAATGAACTTTTTCCCTGCACTTACGATTAGTTTAATGCTACTTTCAGTTTTATACTTGCCGATTAATAACACCCTTGCAACAAGCTTATTTTATGTTGGTGCAACAGGACATATCATCCTTACTTTTTATATTATGCAAACTTGGTTAATGCATGATAAATGGAAAATTCAACAAATGACCCCTGCTTGGTTTATTCCAATTGTGGGTAATATTGCCGCACCAATTGCAGGTGTCAACTTTATCCCTTTAGAATTAAACTGGTACTTTTTCAGTGTTGGACTTGTTTTTTGGTTAATACTGCAAGTAATTGTAATGTACCGTTTATTTTTTCATCCGCCGATGATGAGAATACTTGAACCGACACTATTTATTTTAATTGCACCACCTGCGATTGGCTTTATTTCCTACCTAGCACTTCACCCTAACCAACCGATTGACGACTTCGCACGCATACTTTATTACACAGGGCTATTCTTTACGCTACTGCTTGCAACCCAAGTAGTTCGCCTTAGTAAAATCCCCTTTGCACTATCATGGTGGGCTTACACCTTTCCACTTTCAGTGATTGCAAGTGCCAGTTTTATTATGTATGAAAGACTGCGTATTGAAGCCTTCCAAGTAATAGGAGTACTAATTTTATCCGTCTTATCGGCACTAGTTGTACACCTACTCTTTAAAACAATAAAAGTCATCAAAAATAAAAAACTTTGTGTACCACCAGCACATTAAAATAATAGATTAAGAAGAACACAAAATGATTCAATACACCATATCAGCAAGTTTTCCAAATCAACATCTATTTAATATATCAATTCAAATAGACAGCCCAAGCAAAGACGGGCAACAGCTTACGCTACCCAATTGGATTCCAGGCAGCTACTTAATTAGAGACTTTTCAAAGCACCTAACTAACCTAACCGCACAAACATTAGACGGTGAAACTCTTAATATTGCATCCCTTGAAAAATCAACTTGGAAAGTTGAAAAAACCGTTGATGCAATCTTAATTGAATACCAAGTTTATGCTTGGGATTTATCAGTTCGAGGTGCTCATTTTGATCAAAGCCATGCCTTTTTTAATGGAACATCTGTTTTTATGGAGGTGATCGGACAAGAACATTCACCCTGTTCTGTGCTAATTGAACCCTCAAATTTTACAGAAGATGAAAACTGGCGTATTGCCACCACGCTCCCCATTCAACAAATTAACTCCGATGGATTTGGGCAGTACCAAGCCAAAAACTACCGAGATTTAATTGAATACCCCGTTGAAATGGGTACATTTATAGAACTAACATTTGAAGCCTGTGGCATTCCTCATCGTGTCGCTATTACAGGTAAAGTTGAAGCGGATAAACTTGATAAAAAACGATTAATCAAAGACTTAATAAGTATTTGTGAAGTAGAATTGAACTTGTTTTCTAGCCCCTTCCCATTTCAAGAATACCTATTTCAAGTCATGGTAACGGGTGATGGCTATGGTGGGTTAGAGCATACCAATTCAACCGCTCTACTTTGTTCTCGTAACAACCTGCCCTACCTAAACACTGAACACCCATCTGATAAATACCTACAATTTTTAGAGCTCTGCTCACACGAATATTTTCATAGTTGGAATGTAAAGAGAATCAAACCTGCCGTTTACCAAACAGCCAAGTTAGACAAGCCCGTATACACCAACCAACTTTGGTGGTTTGAAGGAATTACCTCCTTTTATGACGGTTTGTTTTTAAACCATGCAGGCATTGTTGATTCCGACCAATATTTAAACCGATTGGCAAAAGAAATGACCCGTGTTTACCGCATGCCAGGCCGCTTTAAACAAAGCGTAGCAGAATCAAGCTGGCTAACTTGGACAAAGTTTTATCAACAAGATGAAAATGCACCCAATAGCATCATCAGCTACTATACCAAAGGCAGTTTAATCGCTTTAGGCTTAGACCTTATTATTCGTGCCGAAACCAACAATAAAATCTCACTAAATGATATTTTACTAACACTTTGGCAAAAACACGGGCTACCCAATAAAGGACTCGCCGAATTTGAAATAGAGAAAATATGTAGTGATGTAAGCGGAATTGATTTTAGTGACTTCTTCAAAAAACACCTTTATGGAACAGAAGATTTAGATTTTGAAAGCCTGTTCAAGCCTTTCGGCATTCAATTTACACTACGCCCTGCCATAAGCTCAAAAGACTTAGGCGGAACAACGGACACGGAAAATACAGTGCTAAGTTTAGGGGCAAACATTATAGCCACCAACCACGCAAGCCTAAAAGTAACCCACGTATGGAATGAACAAAGTCTATCCAACGCAGGAATCGCGGCAGGTGACGAAATAATTTCCCTAAACAGCTATAAAATGAGTTCAACAGAAAAGCTAGCCGAACTACTCGCAATCCATAATGAAAATGACATCTTAGAATGCCATTATTTCAGAAGAGACGAACTGCACTGCACCCAAATAACCCTAACAAAATCAATTGCAGACCGAGTACAACTAACTAAAACCAAAAACTTCGGAAAACTAACATGGCTGAAATAACCGAACAGATGCAAAACCTACAAATAAAACTAAGCTATCAAGAAGAGACGATTGAAGTTTTAAATAAAACCGTATCACTACAACAACAAGATATTATGCACCTAAAAGAGCAACTACAATCACTCTCAAAAATGCTAAAAAACCTAAAACAAGACGACAGCGGAATCAAACAAATAACAGAAGAAACTCTTCCTCCTCATTATTAAATTTTATACTAAGTCCGAATATGATCCGCGCCTATAAATTCTATTTGGTAGCCATCAGGGTCTTCTGCAAAGGCAATTACGGTTGTGCCTGCATTCATTTTCCCTGCTTCTCTGGTTATTTTTCCGCCGTTTTGTTTTATTTTTGCTACGGTTTTATATACATCATCAACTTCAATTGCAATATGTCCGTAGCCGTTTCCTAGCTCATAACTTTCTGTTCCCCAGTTATGGGTTAGCTCTAAAACTGTATGCTTTTCTTCTGAACCATAGCCTAAGAATGCTAGGGTAAATTCGCCTTTTGGGTAGTCTTTTTGGCGTAGTAATTCCATGCCTAACACTTCGGTATAAAACTGAATCGACTTTTGCAAATCGCCAACTCTTAGCATGGTGTGTAATAATCTCATAATTTAATTCCTTTTAAATGATTCCAAATGGGGTCTACATCTTTTGGCATAGGGGCTAACCAGCCTAGTCCACGCCAAGTGTGTTCTGGGCGATGAAAATCTGATCCTTGTGAAGCAAGTAGTCCGTGTCGAATCGCTCTATCTGCCATGCCTGTTTGTTCAGAACAAACTCTTGGCTGATTAACGACTTCAATAGCTCGACCACCCGATTCTTTGAATTCAACGATCATTTTATTAAGTTTATTTTTTGTAATTTTATAGATATGTGGGTGGGCAATTACGGCGATACCGCCTGCTTCAACAATCCATTTAACCACTTCTTCTAATTCTGGCCATATAACTGGTGCATAAAGTGGGCGTCCTTGTTTTAGGTATTTATTAAATGCTTGCGTTTGATCTTTAACAATACCTTGTGCAATCAGTTCTTGTGCAAAGTGATTACGCCCTATCATACCTTCTTTTAATTTGGGTTTTATTTTTTCGAGCAGACTACCAAAACGACTTTTAGCTTTTTCATCAATTTCTTCAGCCCGTTTAATTCGGATTTGGCGATTTCTTTCTAAGCCTTCTTGTAGCTGTTTATTTTCAACATCCATTTCTAACCCTACGATATGAATGGTATGCTTTTGCCATTGGCAAGAAATTTCTGCCCCCGATATCAGTTGGATATTGGTTTGTTCGGCAAATGGCAAGGCTTCTTCATACCCCTTGGTGGTGTCATGGTCGGTAATAGCTAAATGTGTCAGTTGATACTCTACCGCTCGGTTAATGAGTTCTTCTGGCGTTAATGATCCGTCAGACATGGTTGTATGACAGTGAAAATCGGCTTTAAATTCAGGCATGTTTTTCTCTTATTTGACAATATTTTACTTCATTTAGTTGCCCTTCCCCATTACAATTACCTTTTTAAACTAACATTCAGGCAAACTCTTTCCTTATGAAATTTTTATTTGATCTTTTACCCGTTATTTTATTTTTTATCACCTTTAAATTTTACGGTATATATACGGCTACTGCAGTTGCCATTGCGGCTTCTGTTTTACAGGTTTCTTATGTTTATTTTAAAAATAAGAAAGTCGAAAAAATACATATCATTACTTTGACCTTAATTGTTATTTTAGGTGGTGCTACATTAATATTTCAAGATGAGTCTTTTATAAAATGGAAAGCGACGATTGTAAATTGGGGTTTTGCGTTAATCTTTTTTGGTAGTCATTTTATCGGCAAAAAACTGATTATTCGTTACATGCTAGATCAAGCTATCTCATTACCAGATCATGCTTGGAAAATGCTAAGTAATATGTGGATTGTATTTTTCATTTTTTCAGGTCTAGCAAATATTTATGTGGCTTACAATTACAGTACCGATACTTGGGTTAACTTTAAATTGTTTGGTTTAATGGGCTTAACTTTATTATTTATCATCGCACAAGGTATTTATATTAGTCGTTTTATTAAAAAAGAAGGCGAGCAGGAAAATATTATTGACACAAGTGTTGAAACATTGACGCAAGCAGAAATGGATAGTGTTATTATTTCAGACAATAAAAACAATCCAAATAAGGATCATTAAATGTATTATTCAATTTTTGCCTATGATGTAAAAAACAGTTTGCCATTACGAGTAAAGGCTCGCCCTGGACATATTGCTCGTTTAAAAGAACTAAATGAACAGGGTCGTTTGTTAATCGCGGGGCCAAATCCTGCCATCGACAGCAATGAACCTGGTGATGCGGGCTTTACAGGTAGTTTAATTGTTGCAGAGTTTGATTCGTTAGCCGATGCGAAAATTTGGGCTGATACGGATCCTTACATCGACGCAGGTGTATATGATAAAGTAGAAGTTAAACCTTTTAAAAAAGTATTACCATAAATTTTGGAGCTTGATATGACCAATGTAACCTACCTTATTCCTAAACGAAATCAGCGATTACAATTATCCGAAACCGACCCAGTGGAGTTAATGGATGCTGATTTTGTAGAAATCCCTTTGCTAGGTTGGACTTCTGCTGGTGAACCCATTCAAATGGAAATGGATTATGATACAGTCTTCGTGCCACAAACCATGGTCAAAAAAGAAACCTTTGCGTTAAAAGTAAAAGGTAACTCTATGATTGAAGAAGGTATTGAAGATGGCGATATTGTTATTATTGAACGCCGTAAATCCGCTGAAAATGGTGAGTCGGTTGTAGTAAAAATTAACAACGAAGAAGTTACAATGAAAAAACTTTATATTGAAAAAGAAGGTGTTCGTTTGCAACCTGCTAATTCAGAAATGAAGCCTATTTTTCTTAAGAATACAGATCTTGAAATATTAGGAATTGTAACGGGAATTTTGCGTCAACCTCCTAGTTAAGGAATCGCTTAACAAATGATTAAATTACTGATTACCGGCGGAACAATTGATAAAGACTATGACGAGATAACTGGAAAACTTGTCTTTAGTAAAACGCACATACCTGAAATGTTACGCCAATCTAACTGCCAAGTAGCAATAACAGAACAAGTGTTGATGTTAAAAGATAGTTTAGAAATCACTGAAAAAGATCGTCAAATAATTGTGCAAGCCTGTATTGATTCTAGCGAAAATAAAATTGTGATTACTCACGGCACAGATACCATGGTACTTACCGCACAAGCCCTTGAAAACCACCCAAAACTAAAAAATAAAACGATTATTTTAACTGGGGCAATGCGCCCTTTTAAGCTAGGTAATTCTGACGCACTATTCAACCTAGGCACAGCTTTTGCCACGACAAAAATTGCCAGGGGGGGGGCCTATATCGCGATGAATGGCGAATTATTCCCTGCCAGTAATGTTTTAAAAAACACGGACTTAGGTATTTTCATAAAAGCATGAAGGTTGCCATCTCCTATTTTATCGTTGTGCTTATTTGGGCAACGACACCACTTGCCATTTCTTGGAGCGGACATATTGATTGGTTTTTTGGCTTAGCAAGCCGACTTTTAATTAGTGCTATCATTATTATTCCAATCATTTTTTGGGTTGTTAAAGTTCCTTTCTCTTTAAAATGGCGCGAAGTAAGAATTTATCTTTCTGCCAGTATCGGTATGTTAGGCGGTATGACGGCTATTTATTATGCCGCGCAAACTATGCCATCAGGTTGGATTTCTGTTTTATTTGGTTTAACACCAATAATGACGGGCATTATCGCCGTTTTATTTTTTAAAGACTTTCATTTTAATCGTACTAAATTAGTCGCAATTTTAATCAGCTTTACCGGTTTAATTGTTATCTTTTTGCCTAAATTAACTACCGAAGAAATCGTCTATGAAAACTTAATTATAGGCATTGTTTTTGCAATTTTAGGTGTATTTTTTCATGCACTTAGTACGCTACTGGTTAAAAAGACCAACTACGGCATACCCAATACACATGTTGTAGCAGGAACGGTTTGGATTAGCTCAATCATCTATCTCATCGTCAACCCAAGTTTTTTATTACTTTGGCCTGAAATGGATATAAAGGCGATAGGATCAATTATTTATTTAGGAACGGTAGGTTCAGTTCTTGGATTTATTCTTTTCTATTATGTGTTAACAAAAGTGGACGCGGTTAAGGCTGGGTTGATCACTTTAATAACCCCCGTTATCGCCGTGTTTTTGGGCTATTTTTTAAACAATGAACCTTTAACGATAACGATTGGAGCAGGAGTATTTTTAGTGATATTTGGTCTATTTATTTTTGAATTCATTGGTAAAAAAGATGAATTACCACTCTAAGCCTTTCAAATATTTAAACATTGTCCGTGCAGACTTAGGAGGTTTAACTTGTTCTGCTTCTTTTTTTGCGTTGCGAATGAGTTGTCTTAACAAGCTTCTATCTGCTTGCGGATAATCTGATAAAAATTCTGTTAATGCTGTATCACCTTCATCTACTAAACGGTCACGCCAAGCCTCTAAGCGGTGAAAGTGTGCATTTCGTTGCTGTTCTTTTTGCTCTATTGCTTGGTATCGTTCTTTAATTTTTATAATTAACGCTTCATCTTGTCGTAAGTATTTACCGATAAAAGATTTTTGTCTTTTAAGCGCTGGACCCTTGCCCATTTTTTTTAGTAGTAAAATCGCTTCTAATAATTTATCAGGTAAATTGAAGCTATGAATTTCATTTACGGTCAACTCTGAAATTTTAATTCCCATATCTTTTACAGCTTCCGCTGCTTTTTTTATTTCAGAACGGCTTTCAAACTCTTCTTGTTCCCAATCAGGTGTTTTTTTTTCAGGTTGATATCTGCCAACATTACGAGGTCTTACCATTTTTAATCCTTTTCCATCATTGTTAGCCATTCGGCTTCTGTTAGTATTGTAACGCCTAACTGTTCTGCTTTTGTTTTTTTAGAGCCTGACTTTTCACCCGCTATTAACATATCTGTTTTAGCTGAAATGCTGTTGGTTATTTTTGCCCCTAACAGCTCAAGATTTTTCTTGGCGTCTGCACGCCCCATTGAACTAAAAGTTCCTGTTAAGACTATTATTTTATTAGCAAAAACTGAATTTATGTCTAGCTGTTCATTTTCGGGAATGTCCCATATCAAACCCTGTTCTAATAAGCTTTCAATAACTTGTAGATTGTGTGCTTGCTTAAAGAAATAATTAATATGATGTGCAACAATGTCACCAACATCATCTACTTCAACTAATTTTTCTATTTTTACCGTTTTTAAAGCATCAAGCGTTTTATAATGTTTGGCTAAATTAGCGGCAGTCACCTCCCCTACTTCTGGAATTCCTAAACTATAAATAAATCTAGCAAAGGTTGTTTTTTTAGATGACTGGATAGAATTAATTACTTTAGTAGCTGATTTCTCAGCCATTCTATCTAATTTCATCAGTTTCTCAACGGTCAACTTTAAAAAACTATCTGGATGATTCACTAAATCTAGATCCACCAGCTGTTCAATTAATTTATTACCTAAGCCAACAATATCTAAGGCTTTACGGGATACAAAATGCTGTAACGCTCTCTTTCGTTGAGCAGGGCAATACAAACCGCCTGAACAGCGATAAATCGCCTTATCCTGTTCTTTAATAATATCTGAACCACATTCTGGGCAGGTTGTTGGCATGCTAAAAATTTGAGTGTTTTCAGGGCGAAGGTTTAATACTGGCGAAACAATTTCGGGGATAACATCTCCCGCTCGACGAACAACAACTTTATCCCCTACGCGAACATCTTTACGAATAATCTCATCCATATTATGTAATGTCGCATTAGCAACCATCACGCCTCCAACCCAAACGGGCTCTAGGCGAGCAACAGGGGTAATCGCACCCGTTCGTCCTACCTGTACCTCTATATCTAGCAAGTCCGTCCAGACTTCTTCAGCAGGAAATTTCCTTGCAATTGCCCACCTTGGTGATTTTGCAGTAAATCCTATTTTCTTTTGTAAGTTAATATCATTTATTTTATAAACAATGCCGTCAATCTCATAGGGTAAGTCTGCGCGTTTTTCAGATAAATCATCATAATAGTCAAGAATCATCTTTATTCCCGTTACTTTATTACTTTCAGGATTTAAAGGTAAGCCCCATTTTTCAAAACAAGCAAGTGTCTCCGTATATTGATTTGGTTGAGTCCAATCTTCTGAAATTTCGCCCCAACCATATAGATATAAGCTTAAATTTCGTTGACTGACTACTTTAGAATCTAACTGTCTTAATGTGCCTGCCGCCGCATTTCTTGGATTGGCAAAAGGCTTGTCGTTATTCTTTAGTTGTGCTTTATTTAACTTAATAAAAGATTTTTTTGACATAAACACTTCGCCACGAACTTCTAAAACATCAGGAAAATTTTGCCCTTTTAACCGCAAAGGAATTGATCGAATTGTTTTAATATTATCCGTAACATCTTCACCAATTTTACCGTCACCACGGGTAGTGGCTCGGACTAAATTACCTTTTTCATAACGAATATTAATCGCTAAACCGTCCATTTTAGGTTCTGCTGAAATTTCTAATTTATCTTGTAACTTTATATTTTTTTCAATACGATTAACAAACTCAACTAAATCGTCATTAGTAAAAGCGTTGTCAAGAGAATACATTGCAACGGCATGCTTAACAGAATTAAATGAATCTAAAGGTTTATCACCCACACGCAAAGACGGTGATTGAACGGCAATACAATCAGGGTATGCTTTTTCAATATCAAGCAACTGTTGATAAAGTTCATCATACTGAGTATCACTAATAGTTGGGTTATCTTGAACATAGTATTGATAACTATGCAGGTTTAATTTTTCTACTAGATCTATATAGTTCTTTTTATCAATACTACTATCCATGAAAAACTATATAGCTGTGCTCTCGTAAGCAACGGCTTGATCACGCATTTTTTGAAAATATGACTCTTTAATCAATTGCCTTTTCATATCATATAAACGACCATTTAATCGTTGGCTTATTTTTCGAGACATCTCAATCATATCAGCCATTGCCGCAGGAGCTTTGACCGTACAAGGTAATTCCAAAATTAAGACTACACCAGACGATGTAAGATTTTCATCTTCCAATTGGGCTTTACTAAATGTGCCTGGTTCAAGCAAATTAGCGACTTTAATAATATCTTTACCATAAGAATCTTTTTTAACAAAAATAT
Source organism: uncultured Piscirickettsiaceae bacterium (assembly GCA_964388565.1). Lineage (GTDB taxonomy): Bacteria > Pseudomonadota > Gammaproteobacteria > Thiomicrospirales > Thiomicrospiraceae > Hydrogenovibrio. The sequence goes on from CAYMAW010000023.1 coordinate 10,479, forward strand.
CCTTGTTTGATAATGTCAAACCTACACCGTGCAAAGTTTGGTTTAGATCCGTCATTTTAAAGTCTTCTGTTCCCATTATCATTATAATAAACACTTCTGAGTCTTTTGTTTCAATATTAATAGTAGGAGAGTTTATTTTTTGTTCTTTCGGTATACCAAAATCTGGGGTCGATGTTTTTGATTTTTTTTCATCTTTAATCACATGTTCAAAGTTCGGATCTTGGAGCAGCTCTTCTGCGTCAAGGACAATATGTTTTGGCTTTCTTGGTGATTCCATAAGATTATTTTCGATATCAACGCTAGGCTGTGGATAGTTCAAATTATCATCATCAAAAGAAAAGTCTAATTGACTTGCAGGAATTTTGGGGTCGTCAGTATCGTCGCTGGTTGAATGTTGGGGTAATAAAACAGGGATATGCGAATCGCCAAGATTATTTAAGGAATCTTCAGCATCTGAGTGAGCTTTATCACTATTTGTCTTTTCTTCAATAGTTTTTTTTTCTTTATTATTCTGAAAGAAATAAAGACTTATTATTACAAGTATTGCAAGAACAATTAAAACCATTTGCAATTCATTCATTCTAAACAGACCAACCCTATAAATTTATTCAAATTAAGTGTCCTCTTAGCGAAGAGCTTAAGAAAAAACCTTTTTATAACATTATAATGTAAAAACTAATTAACTTTCAGCTATTTTAAGTACCAAGTCTAAGTCTAAGAAAGTTTTACCAAATGTATTGCCCGATAACACCTTAAAGGCATCTTTATTGCTACCCATTTTATCTAAAACTACAATGGCACCTGAAAAATCATCATCTTTAGTATAGTCATTAATGGTTACGATTGTTTTAATATTCGCACCAACAGAAGATAGCGTTCCATTTAATGAATCTTCAAATGCAATTGTATCTTCTGCTTTTAAATTCATTTTCTCTAGTGCCCACTGATAAATATCAGGAGCGGGCTTTTTAGCTGGCACGATATCCCCTGCGGCAATCACTTCAAACCAAGATTCGGAGTTTTTCCCTAGCGTATTGTCCAACAAAGCCGTTACATTTTCAGGCGTAGTTGTTGTAACAACAGCCATACGCATGCCTGCCGCTTTAGCTTCTTTAATTAAAGACTCGACACCAGGTCTTAGAGGCACTCTCCCTGCTTGCATTAACTCAACATAAAACTTTGTTTTTAATGCATGTAGGTTTTTAATAAAACTATCAAAATCAGCAGGCTTTGTAAAAGCTGTATTAAATTTTTCTAAATAAAATCTAATTCGTTCTTTTCCGCCTGTTACTGCTAGAAGATCACCATATAAACCCTCATCCCAGTTCCAACCTAACCCCTCTTGGTCAAACGCCATGTTAAATGCGACTCTATGCCCATCTTTTTCTGTGTCCGCTAAGGTGCCATCTACATCAAATAATAAAGCTTGTAATTTTGCCATTTTCATTTCTTTTTTTTTATAAAAAACTTCCGATATTATAGGTTTTTTATATAAATAATTCGTTATATTTTTTTGCAAAATATCTTTTAATTAAAATACAAATTTAAAAAAAGATTGTTTAATATATCAAATACTGGTATAAAACACCTTTTTAATTTTTCAATCAAAGAAAGACATAAATCATGGTTACAAAAACTGACTTTATTGAGGACTACCCT
>CAYMAW010000024.1:0-12027 GCA_964388565.1 uncultured Piscirickettsiaceae bacterium
ATGCTGTTATTAATGACGCATTAAGTTTGTATGACGGGTTTGATGATAAAGAAAACCCTGTTCCTCTTGTAAAAGTTTATGATGATTTGTATGTAAGCGAGCTTTACCATGGTCCAACTCGTGCCTTTAAAGATATGGCTCTACAACCTTTTGGAAAAGTGCTATCTTCTGTTGCACAACAAAAAAATGAGAAATATCTTATTCTTGCGGCAACCAGTGGTGATACTGGACCTGCTGCATTAGAAACATTTAAAAACCGTAAAAATGTACAGGTGGTTTGTTTGTATCCTGATGGCGGTACATCTGATGTTCAACGCTTACAAATGGTAACTGAAGATGCAAAGAATTTAAAAGTAATCGGTATTCATGGTGATTTTGACGATGCACAAAGTGCATTAAAAAACTTACTAACCTCTGAAAAATTTAATGCAACTTTAAAATCTAAAAACATTTCTTTATCAGCCGCCAATTCAGTTAATTTTGGACGGATTATTTTTCAAACTATTTATCATATTTATAGCTATTTAGAATTAGTTAGAATGAATGCAATTAAAATGGGTGAAGAAGTTTATTTAAATGTGCCGAGTGGTAACTTTGGTAATGCTCTTGGTGGTTATTATGCGATGAAGATGGGATTACCCGTTAAACAAGTTCATATTGCATCGAACAACAATAATGTACTAACTAAGCTAATTAAAACGGGGCATTATGACTTAAGAAATGTAGATGTTATCCCAACCACTTCACCTGCAATGGATATTTTAAAATCATCTAATATTGAGAGAATTTTATTTGATATGTTTGGTTCGAGTAGAACCAAAGAATTAATGTTGCAGTTAGATGAAAATAAGTTTTATCAATTAACCGACTTAGAGCTAGAAAAAATTCAAAAAGTATTTGCGGCTGATTTTTGTTCAGATCAAGAGGGGATAGATTATATTAAGCAGGCTTTTAAGGTCGATTATCTAATGTGTCCTCATACTGCAACCTGTTTTAAAGCCTACGATACTTGTCGTGAAGACAAGTCAATTAAAACAATTGCTTATTCAACCGCAGAGTGGACAAAATTTTCTCCCGTAATTGCTAAAGCATTAACAAATGAAACCTTTAAATATGATATTGATGCCTTGAATAAAATATCTGAGATTGCTGAAGTTTCAATTGCTCCACAAATTATGGGTTTATTTGATAAGAAAATTGTCCAAACAACGCTTATTGATAAGCAAGAAATAGAAAAAGAAATTATTAAGTTTTTAAATTAGACTTGACAGATATAAGTAAATAACAATATACTAATTTATATTCATGTTTCATCATGAATATCCTCCTTTGGTTATTTCTTAATTGAGATAATCTGTTTGAAAGCTCTAGTTTGTCCCTAGAGCTTTTTTTTTGCCTATTTTAAACATTAATTTTTCAAGTCTATTATGTTTGTTCTTAATAAACGATTGATAAATAATAGAATATTCTAGTACTGCTTTCACATAGTCTCTTGTTTCGGTAAAAACAATCGAGTCAATCCACTGGTCTGCTGAAATTTTCCCTGATTTAGGAAGCCATTTATCCACACGGTGTGGTCCCGCATTATAGGCGGCGGTGGCAAGGATCTGATTTTCATTATACTTTTCATATAAATAATTTAAATAGGCGGAACCAAGCTTTATATTTGTTTGTGGAGATTGTAGCTGAGATTTACTTGTGTTTTTAATTCCTATTTTATCACCCACATACTTTGCTGTGGCAGGCATAAGTTGCATTAAACCTGTTGCACCTACGGAAGAACGAATTTTTGTCGCAAAGGCACTCTCTCTTCGAATAATTCCGTATATCCACGATGGTGTAATCATGTTTTCTTGTGCGGTTTTTTCAATAAAAGTTTTATATGGAGTAGGGAATCGAAGTTTTAAATCATTCCACTTTTTAATTTTTGCAATAGTTTGTATTGCTAAACTATGTTTCCCTTTATTAGATAGGTAGTTAGCAATAGCTTCTATATCTTTCGGCGATGCTTTTTTTAGTAATTGATGCCATACGATGTTTAAATTCTCACTCCAGCCAATGGCAATAAATTCGTTCATTATTTTAAGTAAGGGGTATTTTTTTAGAAGCTCATTTTGAGAGTATTTATTTGCTTTAACATGATTAAATTGATAGCTCGTATTGAGTCTATCGGCAGACAAGAACCCATAATAGCTTCTAGTTTTAGAGAGTTTTATGAATATTTTTTTTGCGGTTTTAGGTTGATTTAATTCAGATAAAGATCTAGCTTTCCAATATTGCCATCTTTTGGTTTTCTTTTCTTTTTTTGGTAATAAATTATATAAATGTAAATAGTGTTTCCAATTAGAGTTCCTTATTGCAAGTTGTAGCCGCCAGTTAAGAACCGTCTTGTCGGTCGAGTTTTTATTTAGGTCGGCGAGTTTGTTTTCCGCATCAGGCTGAAATTTATAAGCTAATCGTAATGAAATACGGCGTTTTAACTTTTGAACTTCTGTTTTACTTAAATTGTATTTAGTGGCATATTTTTCTAATAATGAAATCGCTTTTCTTGGTGTTTTGTAACCATTACGGTTAATAGACTGCATGAAAATATACTTTTGGATATAACGAGGTACATAATTTGGCATTGCACCAAACAAAGAAATATCACGGTTTTTGTATGTGTTTATCCAAAATGTAAGCGTTTTTTTATTTTGTTTAGATAGCTTAGATGCTAGTTTTTGGGCTTGTTTTATTTTCCCTTTCTGCATGTTTTTAATGGTTTTTGACCAAATCATTTTGGCTGTAATTTTGTTATGTGAAGTAAGATATTTATTCAGTCCTTTGCAAGACCAACTTGTTTTTAATTGTTTCGTCCATTTTTTTTGTGCAAGTTTAAGTGTTTTTTTGTCATTTGTATTGTTTTCTAATTTAGCATGGTATGCATAGCAAATCAGCTTTTTAGAAGGGTATGTTTCGGCATTGTAATATTTTAAAAATAAAGAGTGTTTTTTGTTTGCCCCTAAAAACAATAGGTAGCGATTAACCAACCTTGATTTTAGTAAATTGTTTTCTTTGTTGTTTATAAACTGGTTAATTTGTTGAGGAGACTTGTCTTTGAAATTATAAGTAAGGTTGTAGTAATCTAAAAACGGTTTTAAATTGTAATTATTTAATCTTTTTCTATAAATTGAAAAAAGGTCGTTATTTTTTTTCTTAATTGCATCGTAAGCATTTAAAAAAGTTACTTGGTTTTTGGATAATGAGTGTTTATCTACTAAACCAAAAGAAAGGCTTGAATATTGAATAATAAATATGAATAAAGCAACTTTAAAGATATTTTTTAAAAAAAAGTTATTGGGTGGCAATATAAGATTAACCATTTTTAAGTTCTTCAAAACTTTTGATAGGGATTAATAGTTCTTTACCAATTCTAATATTATTGTTTTTTAAATGATTTATTTTTTTTATCTTTTTAGTAGAAGTATTATGCCTTTCTGCAATAACGCTTAAGCTATCGCCATTTTGTACGATATATTTTTTTGTCCAAGCCACATCAAAAAAGTTGGGGTTTCTTTCAAGTTCATCTTCAAAAAGAAATGACTTTTCAATCGGCAATAGTAAATTATAATTGCCGATAGGTGGTGTGACTGACTTTAAGAATCCTGGGTTTAAATTTTTAATTAACGCTAGATTGGTATTTGTTTTTTTAGCTACTTTATACATATCAACAGCTTTTTTTAAATTGATGACGGCAAAAAAGGCACTATTCTTAATGGGTTCTAATTTAATACCGTATGCGTCCCTATTTTCAATAATGTAAGAAACTGCAAGTAATTTGGGTATATAAGATTGGGTTTCTTGGGGTAAAAACTTTCGAATACTCCAGTAGTCAATGTAGCCATCAGGATTTTCTTCAAGAAACTTTTTACGCGCTTTTAATACATTTCCATAACCACCGTTATAAGAAGCTAGGGCAAGCAACCAATCTTGATCATTTTGTTTATATAATTTTTCTAAATAGTTTAAGGCGGCATTGGTGCTTTTTTGTATATCCTGACGACCTTCATACCATTCGCTTCTTTTTAAACCAAGCATGTCGCCTGTACGAGGCATTATTTGCCATAAACCTTTTGCTTTAGCACTTGATTTAGCGAAAGGCAGAAAGGAGCTTTCTATAATCGGCAATAAAGCGATTTCGTATGGCATCTTTCGATTTTTAACTTCTTGTAAAATATAATGCAAATAAGGTTCTGCTCGTTTTGAAACGCGTTTTAAGTGATAGTTATTTTTTTTGTAATAATCAATTTCTGTTTGGTAGTCTTCAAGATTACCAAAACTTAAACTAGATTTATCACCAATTTCGTCCCATAAATTTAGATAGTTTTTAGGCGGTAGATTTGGAACCGTTTTTTTATGTTTTTTAGGCGTTAAAAAAGAAAATTGTGTTTGAATTTTAATACTTGGTTGAACAAAAGATGGCTCTGAATATTTTTGATTTATTTTGTTCTCTGTTAAAGTACAAGCAGTAAAAAATATTGGGAGAGTTAATATAAAAATTATTTTATTCAAAGTGTATTCGCTTTTTTCTCTAATTGACCTGTTTTATCTAAAGAATCTTTCCATGCCCTTAAATTTGCATACAGATTACCATTCTCTTCGAGAGAAAAGTTTTCAAAGCACTTTTCTTTAGCGATTAGCTTTTGTTTTAGCCCGGCAGAATCAAATCGTAAAAAAGGATTTGTTTCTTTTTCAACGCCAAGTTTTTCAGGAACACATGGAATTCCTAGCCTTGTTTTTTCTGCCACTTCTTGTTGGCGTTTTTTTATGGCTTCATTTTTAGGTTCAGCAATCGCCGCAAAGTTTATATTGCCGTAGGTATATTCATGCCCACAATACACTAAACAGTCATCATTTAGTTTGCGTAATTTTAATAATGATTCAGCCATTTTATTAGAAGATTGACACCACGCTTTCCCACAACCAGCGGTGAAGAGAACATCGCCACAAAAAAGAGACTTAGCATTATAAAAAGCGATATGTTCATGACTATGCCCAGGGATATAAATAATTTCAAACTCTTCGTCTAAAACTTGAATTTTATCTCCCTCATTAACATGTTGTGTAACCTTTTTATAAGGGCCAAAGGCATTGCTAATAATAGGTACTTTGCCTAATTTATTCAGCACTTCAGCAATACCATCTTTATGGTCATAATGGTGATGAGTCAGTAAAACACCTTTTAATTTTAAATCGTGTTCTTGAAAAAAAGAAATAACACCATCGCTTTCACCAGGGTCAACAACCCATGCCTCTGGTGTTGTTTCAGACTGAAGTATCCAAATATAGTTGTCATATTTAGTAGGTAATCCAGTAATTTTCATGCTTTTCTCATTTTTTTAATATAAAATTTAACGGCTCGGAGCATTCTAACAAAAAAGACTTTAAAACAATATGACAAATCAAACTTTCCAAATGTTTTTATCTCATTTTTATTTAACTGAAAAAGGGTCTAGATTTTTAAAAGAAGAGCAAGCGTTACTTAGCCATAGTTTGAACCGTGTTTTTGGTTATTTTATCGTGCAAATAGGAAAAACAACAGGGCAAGACTTACTAAAAGAAAGCCGGATTAATTTTAAAGTATTAGTTGATCAAAGCCTTCCCAATGAACATGCTAACGAATATATTCAAGCTGATATTGATTATTTACCTTTTAAAAAAGAGAGTATTGATGCCGTTTTTATTCCTCATACATTAGAAGCCGTCTCGGACCCTTATCATTTATTAAGGCAAATTGATAAAATGATTTTGGCGGAGGGGCATCTTATTATCACAGGATTTAATCCCCTTGGTAGCCAGATAGTTTCGGCAAGATTCGGCGAATATAGGCGTGAATTTAAGCAGGCACATTTTATTAAAGAGTCGAGAGTAATTGATTGGTTAAATTTACTTGGCTATGATATAGAGTGTGTTCACTACCAAAATAAAAACAAAAATTTCTTTCTTTCTTTCTTAAAAAAAATAGGAATTGAATTTGGTAGTGTGTATTTGATTTTAGCCAAAAAAAGAGTTGAATCTCAAACTCCTGTGGGTTTAAACTGGCGGTTATCAAATTGGTTGCCAGTTAAAAAAGGGCAGGCGGTTGCAAACCATACAATTCATAAAAAGGAAAAAGAGTGCAAATAGTAAAAATTTATACAGATGGCGGTTGTCGTGGTAATCCAGGTATTGGTGGCTGGGGCGCATTACTTCAAATGGACGAGCATCAAAAAACGATTAAGGGTAATTCAAAAGATACCACTAATAACCGTATGGAGTTAACTGCCGCTATTGAAGCTTTAAACGCATTAACCAAACCTTGCAATGTTGTTTTAACTACTGATTCAAGATATGTACAAGATGGTATTACAAAGTGGATGGCAAACTGGAAAAAAAACAACTGGAAAACAGCGGCAAAAAAACCTGTTAAAAATCAAGACCTATGGCAAAAACTTGATGATGCTGTACAAAAACATACGGTAAAATGGGCATGGGTAAAAGGTCATGCAGGGCATGCCGAAAATGAACTCGTAGATGATCTAGCAAACCAAGCAATGGATGAATTAAAATGAAAAAAGTAATATTCATCGCACTGATTCTATCCCTATCTTCAACAATTACCTTTGCAAGTAATCACTATAAAATCTTATCAGGAAATGCAAAGCAAGGTGGTTTTGTTGTTTTACAAATTGATAAAAATGCAACCATAAAATTTAAAGATAAAATAATTAATCCTGACTTAAAAGGGCGAGTATTAATTGCTTTTTCTCGTGATGATAAAGCAGAGCAGATATTTAAATTAACAAAAGCTAGTGGTAAAGTTATCTACCCTAGAATTCAAATCGCTACCCGACAATATAAAGAACAAAAAATTAATGGGCTACCTAAAGATAAAGTAACACCCGACAAAAAAACCAGTAAGAAAATATGGGTAGATATTAAAAAAGCTCGCAAAGCTCGTAAAATTGTATTGCCAATACCTTATTTTAACAGCGGTTTTGTTTGGCCCACAGAAGGGATTATTAGTGGCGTTTACGGCAGTAGAAGAATTTTAAATGGCAAACCAAAACGACCTCATTATGGTGTTGATATTGCCGCACCAAGAGGTACGCCAATTTATTCCCCTGCAGATGGAAAAATAACCCTAAGAGAAAGTATGGAACTAAGTGGTAACACCGTAATGATTGACCATGGTTATGGACTAAGATCAACCATGATGCACTTAAAGAAATTTTCAGTTAAAGAGGGCGATCTTGTAAAACAAGGTGATTTAATTGGCGAAATTGGTACAACAGGCAGATCAACAGGTCCGCATCTTCACTGGGGCATGAGTTGGTATAAAGTAAGGTTAGATCCAGCGCTAACCGTTTCTAAAAAAACAAAACCAGGTGATAAAGTTTCTTTTTAGAGCGTGTATCTATGTTTAAATAGAGAATAGTCTTCCCTAACCCCCACAAAAAATAAAAAATGCCAGGGGGGGTAAAGTTTAGTAAAATAGACGGTTACTAATTTATAATTAAAGGAATTTGCTTTGAAAGCAGATAACTTATCTACAAAAGGGCTAAAACCAAAGGGTTTTAAGTCTGAATTACTTTCCCCTGCGGGGACATTCAAAAACATGGAATTTGCATTTGCTTATGGTGCTGATGCCGTTTATGCGGGTCAACCTCGTTATAGCTTGCGTGTTCGTAACAATGAATTTGATGAAGAACACCTTGAGCGCGGAATTAAACGCGCCCATGAGCTAGGAAAAAAGTTCTATGTGGTCAGTAATATTGCCGCCCATAACGGCAAAATAAAAACCTATATGCGTGATATTGCGCCGATTATCGCCATGAAACCAGATGCTCTCATTATGTCCGATCCAGGGCTTATTTCTATGGTTCGTGCAGAATATCCAGAGCAAGAAATTCATTTGTCAGTGCAATCTAATGCCGTTAACTGGGCAACCGTTAAGTTTTGGTACGACCAAGGTATTACGAGAGTAGTTCTTTCTCGTGAACTTTCAATTAAAGAAATTAAAGAAATAGGTGAAGCTGTTCCTGAAATGGAACTAGAAGTTTTTGTACATGGTGCGTTATGTATGGCATATTCAGGGCGTTGCTTGCTTTCTGGCTATATTAATAAACGAGACTCCAACCAAGGAACTTGTACCAATGCTTGTCGTTGGAACTATAAAACTTACGAAGCAAAAGAGAATGAAACGGGCGATATTGTCGGGATTACTGCTGAACAAGTTTCTAATATTACCGACCTAACTCAACAAGAAGAACCAATGGAAGGTCAGCCAACATTAGGAATTGGCTCGCCAACAGATAAGGTAATATTACTTGAAGAAGAAGGGCGGTCAGGTGAGTTTATGCCTGCATTTGAAGATGAACACGGTACTTATATCATGAATTCAAAAGACTTAAGAGCGGTGGAGTTAATTCCTGATATGGTTAGAATGGGAATTGACTCGCTTAAAATTGAAGGGCGAACTAAATCGCACTATTATGTAGCAAGAACCGCCCAAGTTTATCGTAAAGCAATTGATGATGCGGCAGCAGGAAAACCATTTGACAACAGTTTATTATTAGATTTAGAAAGTCTTGCAAGCCGTGGATATACCGAAGGTTTTTTACGCCGTCATATACACTCAGAATATCAAAATTATGAATACGGTGTATCAAAATCTGACCGACAACGATTTGTAGGCGAAGTAATTGCAGTATTGGATCGAGATGGAAAAAGCTATCTTGAAATTGATGTAAAAAATAAGTTTTGTGTTGGCGATTCTATTGAGATAATGAACCCGAAAGGCAATGTTAGTTTAGTGCTTTCTGAAATGAAAGATAAGCACGATAATGATATAGAAGCCGCAAAAGGTTCGGGCTGGATTGCGAGAATACCCAACCCATTTATTGAAACTAATTTTGAAGTTTTGCGTTTTGCACTCGTTATGCGTAATGAATCGTGGGGGGGTGATACCAAAAGAGATGCCGCCGCTAAAAAGCTAAAGATAGCATAAGTTAAGCTATGGCTCTTAAAATTTTAGACAACTGTATAAATTGTGACATGTGTGACCCAGAGTGCCCAAATGAAGCAATTACTTATGGTGCTAAAATTTATGAAATAGACCCCGATTTATGTACCGAGTGCGTGGGGTTTTATGATGTGCCAACTTGTTTAAGTGTTTGTCCAATTGACTGTATAATTAGTGACCCTGATAAGGTAGAAGATAAACAAACACTGTTAGAAAAATTTGAGTACCTAGTAGTAAATGATAAAATTTAAAGGAAATAAATATGTCTGAAAAATTAGAGTTAATTAGTTTTAAACTTTGTCCTTATGTACAGAGAGCAATTATCGTATTGAATGAAAAAAATATTGATTTTGATGTAACCTACATTGATTTAATGAATAAACCAGACTGGTTTAATAAAATATCACCGTTAGGTCAAGTACCCGTTTTACGGGTAGGAGACGAGGTATTATTTGAATCAAGCGTTATTCAAGAATATATTGATGAAGTCACTCCGCCATCTTTACATCCTAAAGATAGTCTAATAAAAGCAAAAAATAGAGCTTGGATATCATTTGGTGGCGAGTTTGGGCATTTGGTTTTTAAAATGAACCAATCAAAAGATGAAGCCAGTTTTAACGCACCTTATCAAGAATTATTAAGCCAGCTATTAAAATTAGAAGCCGTTCATTCTGGAGAAAATTATTTTAATGGTAAACAGTTTTCATTAATAGATGCGGCTTACGCCCCTATGTTTATGCGTTTCGACTTAATTAATAAGCTTTGTGGCATTGATTTTCTTTCAGCTACGCCAAAAATGAAAACTTGGTCAAATACATTGTTAGAGATGGATAGTGTGCAAACATCTGCTGTAGAAGGAATGGAGCAGATTTTTACAGGCATGCTTAAAAATGTTGATGGTTATCTTGCGAGCAAATTTAAATGATTTTGTTTAAACCCGAATCCGCAGATAGAAAAGTGAAATAGAGTGCATGTATTTGATTTCACAGTGCATTCAAAAAATCTTAGCTTCACCCATAGGTTAAGCGGGTATTTTTTGGATGTGCTGTGGAATCAAAGGCTTGTGCTATATTCGCGTTTCTATCGGCAGATTTGGGTTAAAGTCTTGGTTGTACTGGTTTGTTTTTTAATAACTAAACCAGTATTTGCTAACGAATTTCTTATTGTTCCTGTTGTTCTGACGCAAGAACAACAGAAGCAACTTGCCTTGAAAATAGAGCAACGAGAAACGGCAGGTAAAGATAATAATTTAACCTATTGGAGTAAAAATGAAGATTTTCCTTCATTTGGAATAGGGCATTTTATTTGGCTTCCTAATAATCAAAACTTCACCTTTAAAGAAACCTTTCCTGAACTGGTTTCTTTTCTTAAAAAAAAATCTCGACCTCCTAGTTGGCTAACAGATTTATCGCCATTTGAATTACCTTGGCAAACACGACAAGAGTTTTATGATGATTTTAATAAACCCAAATTATTACAACTACGAAACTGGTTAAAGAAAACCAAGTCATTACAAACAGAATTTATTTATCAACGATTTTTACGAAATTTAAATGCTGCACAAAAAAAACTATCTAACAAACAACGACAAAAAATTAATGGACATTTAAAAAAATTAATATCTACTCCACAGGGTTTTTTTGCCTTAATTGACTATGCAAGCTTTAAGGGAGTCGGAAACAACGATACCGAAATTTATCGTTATAATGGCAAAACGGTTGGTTGGGGCTTAATTGATGTATTATTGAATATGCCCAAAAAAACGGAAAATAGTTTAAATGGATTTATTCACTCTGCCAAAGTAGTCTTAAAAAGACGAACAGACTATGCATCTAAAGATAATACAAAACAAAATGAAAAAAAATGGTTAAAAGGGTGGTATTATCGCCTTGATAGCTACACAAAATATTAGGGTAATTTTATGAAAACATTAATGGATACCGTTGGTAATACGCCACTTGTTAAAATTCAACGGATGGTAAACCCCAATACAAATAGCGTGGTTTATGCCAAACTTGAAGGTAATAACCCTGCTGGTTCAGTAAAAGATCGCCCAGCTTTAAATATGATAAAACAAGCTGAATTGCGTGGAAATATTAAACCAGGTGACACCTTAATTGAAGCAACCAGTGGTAATACTGGGATTGCCTTAGCAATGGCAGCATCAATGATGGGCTATAAAATGAAATTAATCATGCCAGATAACATGTCAATGGAACGCAAAGTTTCAATGGCATCCTACGGTGCAGAACTCATTGAGGTAACGAAAGAACAAGGCATGGAAGGCGCACGCGATTTAGGTGAAGCCATGCAGAAAAACGGTGAAGGTTTTTTACTGAATCAATTTGCGAATCCAGACAACCCTTTATCTCACTACCTAACAACCGCTCCAGAAATTTGGAAGGATACGGCAGGTAAAATTACTCACTTTGTTAGTGCCATGGGTACAACGGGTACGATTATGGGTTGCTCAATGTACCTTAAAGAGAAAAACCTAGCGATTAAAATTGTTGGCGTACAACCAGAAGAAGGTGCCGCGATTCCTGGCATTCGTCGTTGGGCAAAAGAATACTTGCCTAAAATTTATGATGATAAACGCGTTGATCAAATAATTGATATGGAACAAAAAATGGCGGAAAATACTATGCGAGAAATGGCAGTCAAAGAAGGTATTTTTGCAGGAGTTTCTTCAGGCGGAGCATTAGCGGCGGCATTACAAATTGCCGAGCAAACGGAGAATGCCGTGATTGTAACCATTGTTTGTGATCGCGGCGATCGTTATTTATCGACCGGTGTTTTTGATATAGGACTTGCATAATGGCAAGAGAAATAGAACGAAAGTTTTTGTTAAAAGGTACGGAATGGAGAGACTTAGCCCATAAAAAAACGCACCTTGCACAAGCATATTTAAACGATATTAAAAAGGATCATTCCGCTAAAAGTTCTATCCGAATACGAACAGAAGGTGATAAAGCGAATATTAA
>CAYMAW010000025.1:0-11193 GCA_964388565.1 uncultured Piscirickettsiaceae bacterium
CGTGCATTTTAGCCAGTAAAAAATAATTGGCGGTTGTTAAGTGTTTCCTTAACTAGCTCGGCATTATAACCAACAAAGTCAATCTAATTTAATCTCTTGTGACTGCTGGAATCAGCTAATTTTGCTTAAAAGTTACAAACTGGAACCCACCACCATCACACCGTCCATTTCAACATCGGTGCCTTTTGGTAGTTCTTTTACACCAATGGCGGCTCTTGCAGGATAGGGTTGTTGAAAGTATTCTGCCATGATTTCATTGACCGTTGTAAAGTGGCTTAAATCAGTTAGGAAAATATTTAATTTAACAATATCTTGCAAGTTTCCGCCTGCGGCTTCACAAACTGCCGTTAGGTTTTTGAATACTTGGTGAATGCGTTTGCTAATATCGCCTTCTTTCATTGCCATTGTTTCTGGAATTAAGGCAATCTGCCCAGATAGGTAAACGGTGTTATTTACCTTAACGGCTTGTGAATAGGTTCCGATGGCTTGTGGTGCGTTATTAGTTGAGATGATTACTTTCACGGCTTTTCCTTTGGTGATAAATAAAAAAACTCCTTAAAAAAGAAGTTTTTAAAAAAAATGTAAGCTGTTTTTTTTAGAAACGAAAACCTAGTTTAGCGGTCATATTAGAAACCTCGCCAACTTGGTTGTAAGCTAGTAGTAAATCACCTACAAAAATATTAATATTTGCTCCAACTGCATAACGCATGGTGCTTTCTGAAAAATCATTTTCAAAGCCTGAAATAGCACCTTTTTTAGTTTTAACTTCTCCATTTACCATGCCGACGCTGGCAAATGGCGTAATCATTGCGAAACCTTTTGAGATTCCTAAATCAGCGCCGTAACTAGTGAATTCAACTAATTCTGAATCTAATGTTGAGGTATAGCTTCCTTTAACACTCACCGCAGGGTAAGCAATTCCGCCGTCTAAAATAGCGTAACTAAGTGTTCCGTTTAAGGTTGAAAGTAATGCGGACTGTGCATAGTTAAGACCCACATCAATACCAAAAGGCAAGCCTTTATTAGCATGTAAACCAACTGAATCTAAGGCTGAAAGACCTGAATAGGTTTCATCTTTTAAAATGCTGTTTAAATCTGCTTTGTTAAACGAAAAACCCAAATCAAAACCAATCAGCCCCAATGGTTCGGCAGGAATAAGTGTTTTGTGTGACATTGAGCCAATAACATCTTTTGATACTTCATCAAATTCTGCTTGTAGATTTGCTTTAAAATCGTCAACCGCACCTGCCATAGCAATGGTAGGCGTAAGAAGTGCAATCATTAGTGCTTTTTTTAACATGTTATTATTCCTTGTTTTTTTTAATAATCTATAAATAGTTACCGATAATTATATTTTAAAAACGGATTGAAAAAACACAAATCTCTTTACTTTTTTTATTGAGAATGGTATTCTTTTGCAAAAATATTTAGCTATAGCTAAACTTTAATTAACTTGCCGTTAAATTTTACAAGGATTTTAAATAAATGATAAATTTTAAAACACTATTACTAACCGCTACAATGCTTCTGATTAGCTTTATCTCAATGGCAAAACCTATCAATGTGGTCACAACAACGGGCATGATTGGTGACCTAGCAATTAACATTGGTCAGGACAAGGTGAAGGTTACTAGCTTAATGGGGTCTGGCGTTGATCCACACCTATATAAAGCAACACAGGGAGATCTTCGCCGCTTAGTTAATGCTGATATTATTTTTTATAATGGGCTTCATCTTGAAGGTACAATGCAAAACATTTTTAAGAAATTAGCTAAGAAAAAACCTGTACATGCCGTATCCAATAAAATAAACCACCAAAACATTATTCAAACAGATGGTGCACACGATCCTCACATTTGGTTTGATGTTTCACTTTGGCGTAAAGCAGGAAAAGAAGTTTTAGCTAGGTTAGCTAATTTAGATCCTAGCAATAGAGCGTTTTATGAAGCTAACGCAAAGCACTATTTAGCAGAACTCAAAGCATTACACGAATGGACAAAACAAGAAATTAACAAAATCCCAAAATCTCAACGCATGTTGATTACTGCCCATGATGCGTTTGGTTATTTTGGTAGGGCTTACGGAGTAGATGTTCGTGGTTTACAAGGTATTAGCACGGCATCAGAATTTGGTTTAAATGATATTAAGCGTTTGAAGAAAGTCATTGTTAATCGCAAAATAAAAGCCGTGTTTGTTGAGTCAAGTGTATCTAAAAAATTCTTGCAATCATTGGTTGCTGGCGTAAAGGCAGAGGGTGGACAACTAGAAATAGGTGGCGAATTATTTTCTGATGCTATGGGTTTAAAAGGCACTAAAGAAGGTACTTACATCGGCATGGTTAAACATAATGTAAACACCATTGTTTCTGCTTTAAAATAGAGAAAGATTATGAAAAACTCCCCCTTAAGCGTTAAACATATTAATATGCGTTATCAGCATAACCCTGTGCTAACTGATGTTAGCTTTAGCATTCCTGAAGGTAAAACAATTGCTATTGTTGGCCCAAATGGTGCTGGAAAATCAACCTTGCTAAAAGGTATTATGGGGCTAGAATCTTTAATGTCGGGTGAGGCATTATTTTTTGGTGATTCACTCGCCAAAAAACGATTAGCCGTTGCCTATGTACCACAAAGAGAGGAGTCTGACTGGGACTTTCCCATTAATGTCATGGATGTGGTATTAATGGGGCGACACGGGCAGTTAAAGTTTTGGCAACGCCCAACTAAAACAGATAAAGATATTGCCGAGCAAGCATTAAAACAATTAAGCATGTGGGAGTTTAAAGACCGTCAAATTGTTGAACTATCTGGTGGGCAACAACAACGCGTTTTTTTAGCGAGAGCCTTAGCACAAAAAGCAAGTTTATACCTTATGGATGAACCGTTTGCAGGCGTTGATGTCACCACTGAAAAAGCAATTATCAATCTATTTGCTGAATTAACGGCAGAAAACAAAACCATTGTGTGCGTGCATCACGACTTAAATACCGTGGGAAAATATTTTGATTGGGTTATTTTTATCAATGCTCGATTAATTGCCGCGGGGCCCGTAGAGGAAGTTCTAACGCCTGAAAACTTAAACAAAACTTATGGTGGTCGCCTGTCATTATTAAATGAAATGACTGAAAGGCTATATCGTACTAATTTGGATAAGGTGCATGATGAATAGTCTGCGAGACTTTGAATTAATTTCACCTCGCTACTGGCAACTTTTTGTCGAATTTTGGAGCTTTTCAGATGTTAATGCTACTTGGGTTTTAATTGGTACTGTTTTATTAGGTATCTCTGCTTCGGTAATTGGTAGCTTTGCTTTTTTACGCAAGCGTGCATTAATGGGTGATGCACTAGCCCATGCCGCTCTGCCTGGCGTGATGATTGCCTTTATCTTATTTCAGAGCAACTCACCACTAATTATGTTTTTTGGTGCAGTATTTAGTTCTTTTATGGGGCTATTTTTAATGGACTGGCTACCTAAAAACACCAAAATAAAACCTGATGCGGCAATGGCAATCACTCTTTCATTCTTTTTTGCATTGGGTATTATGGCTCTTTCTTATATTCAAGGGCTAGAAGTAGCAGGAAAAAGTGGGCTAGACAAAATGCTCTTTGGGCAAGCGGCGGCAATGCTTCCATCAGACCTTTATTTACTATCGTCTGTCGCAATTCTGATTTTATCAATGGTAACTATTTTCTTTGAAAAGTTTAGATTGATTGCTTTTAATCGTGTTTACGCACAAGCTTTAGGCATGAACATGATGGCGTATGAAATAATATTAGCCTTATTAATCGTGCTGTCAGTGGTCATTGGGTTACAAATTGTTGGTGTGGTACTTATGGCGGCAGTGCTATTAACTCCTGTTGCCGCCGCCCGTTTTTGGAGTAAGAACCTATCCACTATGCTATTTACCGCAGGGGCTATTGGAGGGCTAAGTGGTTTAATTAGTGCGAACATTTCTTACATGGCACCGGCAATGCCTACGGGACCTTGGATGGTGGTGGTGCTCTCTGTTTTGTTTGTACTTTCTTTTTTGTTCGCCCCCGAACGAGGCCTAGTTTCAAATATTCGCAAGCAACATAAATTAAGGCTAAAAGTTCAAGAAGAGAACATACTAAGAACTCTATATGTTTTAAATGAAAGAAAGCGTCATGAAGAGAACGAAACTCCTCGTTTCAATCACTCTTTTAACCCCGAAGACATTATGAAATCTCGTTCAGTGAAACTAGATGAACTTTATCAAACACTAAAGAGACTGAGTAAAAAAAGCTTATTAATAAAATGTCCTTCACAACAAGTTAACATTCAATTAAGTGAAGAAGGGCTTGAAGAAGCTTCTAAATTAACCCGTAGGCATCGACTTTGGGAAAATTACTTATCCGAAAAAGCGAATATTTCTGCTGAAGATGTGCATGGACAAGCTGAAAAAATCGAGCATCTATTAACAGAGAAACAAACACAGCAACTTGAAGATGAGCTACGAAATGAAGGAAGCAAAGACCCACACGGCAACTTAATTCCAACTTCGAAGAAGGAAAAGTTAAATGGAAAATGATATTTGGATTTTAGCCATTGCTAGCCTAGTCGCGATTAGTTGTTCAATGGTCGGTGTTTTCTTAGTGCTACGACGCATGGCATTACTCGGCGATGCGATTAGCCATTCGGTACTACTGGGTATCGTACTTGCCTACCTTATTACCGATAGTCGTTCTATTGTTGCTATGTTAATTGGTGCTACTCTTATCGGTTTAGTTAGCGCATGGCTATCTGATTTATTACAAAAACTAGGTAAATTACAAACCGATGCCAGTATTGGCATTATCTTTACTTGGTTTTTTGCTATGGGGGTTATTTTAATCACCCTATACGCAGGGCAAGTTGACATAGACCAAGAGTGTGTACTATACGGCGAAATTGCTTTTGCACCATTTGATACAATTGTATTTGGCAATGAAGATATCGGCCCTCGTGCTTTTTGGATGATTTTAGGTGTTTTCTTATTAAACATTGCTATTATTGTCCTGGCATTTAACCGCTTTAAACTAGTTTCTTTTCACCCTGCTTTAGCTATCTCACTAGGAATATCTGTTACTTTTTGGCATTATTTATTAATGACAATGGTATCACTCACTACCGTCGCATCATTTGATGCGGTGGGTGCAATACTAGTGGTTGCTTTATTAATTATCCCCGCTAGCACCGCTTATTTATTAGCGAATTCATTAAAATCTATGCTCATAATAGCGGCCATTTATGCCGAATTATCAGTGTTAATTGGTTATGGTCTTGCCGTGGTGTTAAACAGCAATATCGCCGCATCAATTGGCGTAACAGCAGGGATTTTATTGATGATTACCGTTATGGTATTACAAATTAAAAAGAAAAGATTAGGGTTGAAATTAGAGCTAAACTAAAAATTGCCAGGGGCGGGGCTATATTCGGCAAATTTTCTCTACAACTGTCATATTTCGCAAAATACGAATAATATTTGCTAACTCTTTTCTTGAACTCACTTTTACCGTAATGTGCATTAAGCTATAAGAATCATCTTTGTCTTCTGATGAAATTTTATCAATATCTACTTTCTTCTCGGCAATTTTGGTCGCAACCGTTGCCAAAGCTCCGCGTGAATTTTTCACTTCAATTTGTAAGCTAGAATTAAAACATTGCTTAATTTTACTTTTCCAATGCACATCTAGCCATTTTTCAGGACTGTTTTTAAAATTTTTAACATTTGTACATTCTTGGCGGTGAATAACCAAACCTTTCTCTGCACTAATAAAGCCCATAATTTCATCGCCAGGTATAGCCTGACAACAACCAGCATAATTAACAACCATACCCTCTGTTCCAGAAATAACTAACGGATCTGCATTTTTATCAATTTTACACGGGTTAAAATCTTTACTTTCTGAACCTAAAATAGAATCATGAATTTGTTTAGCTACAAGGTTAGCAAACCGTTTACCATGTCCAATATCTTCCAACAGTTCATCCCAAGAGCTTAATTTCAACTGTTCAACTAACTCATCTCTAGCAAACTCTGTTAATGATTTATATTTCATATTGTAGTTTAATAATGATTTTTTTATTAATTTTTGACCTAACTTAATGGCTGAATCATTCTGTTGTTTTTTTAGAAAGGAGCGTATTTGAGTACGGGCTTTTGCGGTCGTCACAAATTGCAACCAAGCAGGATTAGGAAGATTATCATCACTACGCATAATTTCAATCGTTTGACCAGACTCTAACTTACTACGAAGTGGAATTAATTTTTTATCAATACGACAACCAATAGCGGAATGCCCGACATTAGTGTGTACGGCATAGGCAAAATCAATTGCCGTAGCACCCGTTGGCAAAGTGATAATATCACCACGGGGCGTAAATAAATAAATAACATTAGGAAATAGGTCAATCTTAACGCTTTCTAAAAAATCTAGTGGGTTACCTGCACTTTGCTGAATTTCTAATAGGTTTTTGACCCATTCTTGCGCTCTTAATTCAACATGAGAAGTTGCTTTTTTAACCCCCTCTTGTTCTAGTTCTGGCGTATGTTTATATTCCCAATGAGCGGCAATACCATGTTCAGACACATCATTCATTTCATTTGTACGAATTTGTACTTCGATATAATTGCCGTGAACACCAAACAAGACAGTGTGTAAAGACTGATAACCATTGGGTTTTGGTATTGCAATATAATCTTTAATTCGACCAGGATAAGGCTTATAAATCGAGTGGATAATCCCCAATACACGATAACATTCATCCGCTGAATTTACCAAAATACGGAAAGCAAAAATATCTAATATTTCATCAAAGCTTAGTTTTTTATACTTCATTTTTTTATACAAACTGTATAAATGCTTTTCCCTACCTAATAGATTAGACTGAATTCCAGCTTCCGTTAAGTGATGAAGAATATTGTCACTGATTTTATTAACAATTTCACTACGATGACCTTTTGCTTTTTTAACCGCTTGATCAAGCACGGCATGACGAAGAGGGTGTATCGACTTAAACCCAAGATCTTCAAGTTCAATCCTAACGGCATTAATGCCTAAACGAGCGGCAATAGGGGCGTAAATTTCTAAAGTTTCTTTTGCGATACGGCGTTGCTTATCGGCTCGCATGACACCTAGCGTACGCATATTATGTAATCGGTCGGCTAGTTTCACTAGAATGACTCGAATATCCCGTGCCATAGCCAAAATCATTTTACGGAAATTTTCGGCTTGTGCCTCTTGAGGCGTATCAAATTCTAGTTTACCGAGTTTAGTCACCCCATCAACAATATCCGCAACCGTTTCACCAAACGCTTCTTTTAAATCTAATTTAGTGCAAGGGGTATCTTCTACTACATCATGTAATAAAGCGGCGATAATACTTTCGGTATCAAGTTTGGTTTCTGCAAGAATTTCGGCTACCGCAACAGGGTGCCAAATGTATTCCCCACCCGCTTTTCGCATTTGCCCTTGATGGGCTTTTTTTGAAAACTCATAAGCGAGTAAAATCTCATCAACCTGCTCTTTTTCAAGATAAAGAGCAGCTTTTTGGATAAGACCATCTACCGAGATTGGGGTGATGTTATCCATAAGGTACGATTACCCGAAAAAAGGAGGAGTATCTTGATCAGCCATAACTACATCTTTATCAATAGTGTTAGCCGCTAATTCACGCAAAGCCATAACTGTTGGCTTATCACCTGTATTTTCTAAAGTAGGTTCTGCACCATTTGAAATCTGACGCGCTCTTTTTGCAGCCAAAATAACTAATTCAAAACGATTTTCAACTTGGTCTAAACAATCTTCTACGGTTACACGAGCCATACTATTTCCTTTTAATTTATTTTACGCAATGGGATATTATAACTTAATAACTACATTATTTTTTTAGAAATTAGCAATTTAATTAAAAAAATAGTACCCTTCATTTAGCCCATATCCTGCGGATCAACATCTATTGACCACCTTATCTTTGCTACTAGTGGGTGGGCATAAATTTGACTTTCTATTTCGCCAAACCATTTGTGTAAACCGGCTCGGTTATTGGCTTGCAATAACAATTGATAGCGAAACCTAGATTCTTTGCGTAGCATGGGTGCGGCAACAGGACCAAGTGCATCTAAGCTTATTTCGCTAGATTGTACCCCCCCCTGGCGATTTTTATGTGGGGAGCTACTTAAAACTGTATGACTAATATTCATTGCTTTATAAGTTAAGGCTTCTTGAATATTTTGTAGAAAATCCCAGCCATGATTTGGGTCGATTGACTCTGCTCTTAACATTATTTGAAAACTATACGGTGGGAGATTTGCAGTGGCTCTTTCTGCTAGAGCGATTTTGGAAAATGCTTGATAACCTTCTTTAACTAGCGTGTTTAATAACGGATGTTGTGGATTAAAGGTTTGGATAATAACTTCGCCTTTTTTTTCTTCTCGTCCAGCTCTGCCTGACACCTGTACAATTAGCTGTGACATTCTTTCGGCGGCTCTAAAATCGCAACTAAATAAGCCTTGGTCAATATCTAAAATAACCACTAGGCTTACTTTTGGAAAATGATGCCCTTTGGCTAACATTTGCGTGCCGACTAAAATATCCGCTTCGCCCTTAGCGGCTTGTTCGGTGATGACTTGCATTTGTCCTTTGTTTCTCGTCGTATCCCTATCAACTCGCAACACTATTTTCTCAGGAAACCAAAGTTTAACCTGTTCTGTTAATCTTTCTGTACCCTGCCCCTGGTGAATTAGTTGAATACTGCTACAATTGGGGCAAATTCTTGGGGCATTATGTTGTGAACCACAATGGTGGCATTTGAGTTGTTTATATTGATGATGGTAGGTCATGTGCGCATCACAACTGTGGCAGTCAGCTTGCCAACCACAGTCTTGGCACATTAGCACTGGAGAGTAGCCACGCCGATTTAAAAACAATAGAACCTGTCCATTTTTTGCTAGGTGACGGCTAATTGTTTCATGTGAAACCTTACCTATTCCTGAATTCTCCGCAACCGAACTATCGCCTCGTACATCAATCAATTTAATCGTGGGCAAACTCGCCCCTGCTGCTCTTTCGGTTAATTTCAAATAACCATATTTGCCTTGTCGGGCATTATTCAGGGTTTCCAATGATGGTGTTGCCGAACCGAGAATAACGGGAACATTTTCTAAGTTTGCGCGACGAACTAAACAATCTCTTGCCGAATAACGAAAGCTATCTTGCTGTTTAAATGATAGGTCATGTTCTTCATCTAAAATACACACGCCCAAATCAGCAAAAGGCGTAAACACTGCCGAACGAGTGCCTAATAAAACTTTCACCTTATTAGCTTTTACTAACGACCAAGCACAATGGCGTTCTTTATCAGATAGACCAGAATGAATCACGGCGACGGGTTGTTGTAAATAGGCTTCAAATCTAGCGACCGTTTGTGGGGTTAAACCAATTTCAGGCACTAGTACCAATGCTTGCTTACCTTGTTTTAAAACCTGTTCAATTATTCCTAAATAAACTTCGGTCTTGCCACTGCCCGTGATGCCCTCCAACAAAAAAGCACGAAAACCTGGCTGTTTAAAAACCTTATCAACACTCTGTTGCTGTTGATCATTTAACGGATGCTTGATTTTAGTAATCGTTTTTGAGGACGCTAAACAATCTAAAGTAAGCTCTTCAACCCAAGCCAACTCTAAAAACCGTTTCATTGGCGAACGCCAACCTGTCAGTTTTGAATTCAGTTCTGCCGAAGTTAATGCCGTTTTCGATTCCTGCAAACATTCGAACAGTTTAATTTGAGATTTAGCATTGCCTTTAATTACTTGCCTTGCTTCTCTACTAAGTTCTGTTAGCTTCCAAGCAACGATACCTACCGCTTCAACACCCCCCCCCTGGCGAATTTTGGCTGGCATCGCACTTTGAAATACATTGCCAATTGGTTCATGGTAATAGTGTGCTGCCCAAGTTAATAGAGTTAAATCTTTAATTGAGAAAATAGCTTCCTTATCAATCACCTCATCAACAAATAATATTTTTTTAAGATCAAGAGATGATTTCGCATCAACCTCCAACACAACACCTAGTTGCTTTCTATTACGAACTTTCAACCATACGCGCCCACCTACAACGGGGGTATCACTGGTTTTACAGCGATAATCAAGCGGTGTTAGGAATGGTCCTGCTACGGCAATCTTTATAACCATTTAAGCAACTTCAAATAGTTTTTTTAATTTACTCTTTAATACATCAAAATTTTTATGAGAAAAATCGTAGGGAGATTTTGGATATGCGATTTTGTAAATTTGGTTGAGGATAGCTTTATGGTTTTCTTTCGATTTAAAATTTGAACATTCTAAAAAATAATTAATACATTTTTCTTGCTCTGCTGGAATAGAAGATAAAATTAATGATTCTAAATAACCACATTTTGTTACAGGGTCGCAAGTTATATAAATATCCGAAAGGTCTTCTAATTCCAACTCTTTTATAATTATCCTTAATTCTGTTTCGGTATTTTGATAACCACCATATCTACGGTCATCTCTATCATTATCTGCATCAAGCACAAATAATACTTTTGAAAGCTGTTCACTATCTAAATTAATTTTTAAAAGCTTATAACCTTCACTGTCTTTTTTAAAAAAATTACTTTTGCAACCCATGCCAATAAATTTAACATTATCTTTATCTAAATTAATTTCATGCAACAGAAGATTTAGAAGTTTATTATCATAACTTTTATTTGCCTTTCCCTCATGAAGAATAGCAACCTTTACCATCCTCTTATCTCAAGCTCTTGTTCCATGCTATTTTCGATTAATGAATAATCATATATTGCATGATGTAAATCACCATTCTTTAACCTAGACATAATCGAATAGGTAACATCTTTTTCTGCTAGTTTTTTCGCTACTCTTGCATAGGACTCGATACATTCTTTTGAGTGCGTGGTTGCAAAAACCTGTACATTTTGTTCTTTTGAAAGCGTTAGAATAATTTCCCACAAACGGTCAAGTTGCGTATAGTGAATACCGTTATCTATTTCATCTACAAATAAAGTTCCATCGCTAGAAGCATAAAGTGCACAAATAATCGAAACATAATGTCTTAAGCCATCACCAAATTCATTTAAAGGTCTGTATTCATCCTTGCCCACTAGCTTACACTCTGGACTTTCATCAAATATTTTAAATTTTTCTATTGA
>CAYMAW010000026.1:0-11156 GCA_964388565.1 uncultured Piscirickettsiaceae bacterium
TCTTAGTTGTCTGTCGTTTAAAAAAACTTCTGCTTCTTGCTTTGAATCGTCTCCCCTGGCAATTTTTAGTCCAGAGCAAAAATTGCCAGGGGGGGTAGCTAGGGTATTACAGAGTTGCCATTACTTTTTTAGCGGCTTGAATGGTGTCTTCAATATCTTTATTGGTGTGGGCTAAAGACATGAAACCTGCTTCATAGGCAGATGGAGCAAGGTAGATCCCTTCATTTAGCATGCCGTGATAGAATTTTTTGAATTGTTCCATGTTGCCTTCGGTAACTTGTGAAAAGCGGCTAATGTTTTTGTTTTTGTTGAAAAATAATCCAAACATTGCCCCGACTTGGTTGGTGGTGAAGTCGATATTGGCTTGGTCTGCGGCTTGTTGTAGCCCGGTTAGTAGTTTGGTTGTTTTGGTTTCTAAATCGGTAAAAAAGCCTTCTTTACTAATTAACTCTAGGGTTTTTAGCCCTGCGGTCATTGCAATTGGGTTGCCAGATAGCGTGCCTGCTTGATAGACGGCTCCTAGTGGAGCGATATGGTTCATAATTTCTTTTTTGCCACCAAACGAGCCAACGGGCATACCACCACCGATTACTTTACCAAAGGTGGTTAGGTCTGGCGTAACTTGGTAGCGACCTTGTGCGCCCGTTAGTCCTGCACGAAAACCACACATGACTTCGTCAAAAATAAGCACCGTTCCATTTTCATCACAAACTTTTCTTAGGGTTTCTAAAAAACCGTTTTCAGGGGGAATGCAATTCATATTCCCAGCGATAGGTTCGACAATAATACAGGCAATTTCGCTGCCTATGTCGTCAAACACTTGTTGAACTTGTTCGGCGTTGTTGTGTTCTAGGGTAATGGTTAGTTCGGCAAGTGCTTTGGGTATGCCGGGTGAAGAGGGTACGCCAAGTGTTAATGCACCTGAACCTGCTTTGACTAATAACGAATCTGAATGACCGTGATAGCAACCTTCAAATTTAACGATTTTGTCTCGTCCTGTATAACCACGAGCTAGACGAATGGCTGTCATGGTAGCTTCGGTTCCTGAACTGACCATTCTGACCATGTCCATGTTTGGAATAAGTTCACAAATCTTGTCTGCCATTTGGGTTTCAATTTCTGTTGGAGCACCAAAACTTAGCCCAAGCTCGGCTTGTTTTTGCACCGCTGAAATAACTTCGGGGTGAGCGTGTCCTAAAATAGCGGGTCCCCAAGAGGCAACATAGTCTATGTATTGTTTGCCTTCGGCGTCAATTAAATAGGCTCCTTTGGCTTGTTTAAAAAAAACAGGGTCGCCGCCTACACCTTTGAATGCTCTAACAGGGGAGTTTACGCCACCTGGGATATGTTTTTGGGCGGCGGTGAATAGGCTGTTATTGTTGGTCATGATATTCTCTTGGGTTAAGTTGTTCCGTTTGTAACTGCTCAGATTTGTGTTAAATTTAATTTGAAACTGAGTAGTTTGTCATGTTTTTAATTTTTTGTTCGATAATATTAAAGTCAACTTCACCGACTTTTTGGTAGATGATATTGCCATTGGGAGCAATTAAAAAACTGGTTGGGGTAAGAAGCACTCCGCCAAATGACTCGGCTATTTTGCCCGTTTCATCTTTTATAAAAATAAATGGGTAGTTATTTTTGGTAATGAATTTAGTAACTTGTTCGCTTGGATCATAACTCATGGCAACGGCAATAATTTCAAATTTACTACCAAATTTATTTTTAATTTTAGCGAGATGTGGCATTTCAGCAATACAACCAGGGCATGAAGTTGCCCAAAAATTAATTAGCACAGGTTTTAAGGGTTTGTTAAGTTGAGTTTCGCCTATTTTTAGGTTCGGGGCTTTACCTAAGCCGTCGGAAAAGACGGTTAGATAAATAAGCGAACCTAGTAGGGCAACAACTAAAAATGCAAATAATTGGCTACCTAGTGATTTTTTTTGTTTCATGTGGAACCTAGTGCTGGTGGGGGAGATTAAGCCTATTTTGATTCAATGACTTCTACACCACTTTGACTACCGCAAAGTAATATGTCTGCATTACGAACTGCAAATAAACCATTTGTGACGACACCAGCAATGCTGTTTAGGTCATTTTCTAACTTAACAGGGTCGATAATTTCTAGACTGTGTACATCTAAAATAATATTACCATTATCGGTTAGAAACTGGTCACGGTAAACTGGTTCACCGCCAAAGCGTTTGATGATTTCTCTTGCTACATAGCTACGCGCCATTGGAATAACTTCAATTGGTAGTGGGAATTTACCTAGTACAGAGACCTTTTTGCTGTCGTCGGCAATACAAATAAATTTTTTGGCTACTGCTAGTACAATTTTTTCACGCGTTAAGGCACCACCACCACCTTTGATTAGGTGTAAACCGCCATTTACCTCGTCTGCACCGTCAATGTATACGGAAATTTCAGGTACTTCATTTAGTTCAAATACTGGAATACCATGTGATCTTAGGCGTTTGGCAGTGGCTTCAGAACTGGCAACAGTACCTTCTATTTTGCCTTTTATTTTTGCTAGTTCGTCAATGAAAAAGTTAGCTGTTGAGCCTGTACCAACACCGATGATGGTATTTACTTCTATATATTTAATGGCTTCTTGTGCTACTTGTTGTTTTAATTCATCTTGTGTCATTTGTTTTGTCCTTTTATATATTTATGCATATTTTAACAGAAATTAATGCATAGGTCTGCCACCAGGGGCGATAAATTTAACAGGAGGATCCATTACTTTTGGCATAGGTGCAGAGAGAGAAGGGGGGACTGAACCTTCTGTTCGCTCGTGTTTTGCGACAATCATGCCCATTTGAGTGACATAGTAGTGTTCAGGGTAAACATGTACGCTTTTAAATACCATGGTGCGAAGTTGACGACTTTTTTCGCTAATAGGCTTGCCTAAAATCATATACATGCCACACATGGTATTACTGGTTTCGGCAATGCCTGTTTTTAAGTTGCTTAGATCTTTTTCGCTTAGTTGGTTGCGAGCAAGTAGTTCTTTTATTGTGGCATCTTTTTTTGATTGGTTCGCTAGTGTGGAATAGTTTGCACAGAGGTCAATCGTTCTTTTTTTTTTAATATTTGTGTTTGCTTTTTTAACCGATGTAACAGGAAACTTAAAGCGTTTTAGTGAGCCGTCACCGTATAGTAGCTTTAGGGTAACTTCGTTTA
Source organism: uncultured Piscirickettsiaceae bacterium (assembly GCA_964388565.1). Lineage (GTDB taxonomy): Bacteria > Pseudomonadota > Gammaproteobacteria > Thiomicrospirales > Thiomicrospiraceae > Hydrogenovibrio. The sequence continues at coordinate 3,184 of CAYMAW010000026.1, forward strand.
TTTTGGTTAGGTCTTCGGTTAAGTCAATTAGCATGATATGAAGTCCGCCAGGTTTTAGTGAAACGGATCCGTTAGCAGGTATTTTAATGTCTTTCACTTCTCGCATTTTCATTATGCCGTTTACATTGGTATGTGTGTGTAGTTCTACTGTTTTTGCAACAGTTGTTACTGCACCAACAAGGTAAATGTCATGGTCGCTTGAGTTGCGTAGGGTAACAAAAGCGGCGGTGGCAACCGATATGGTGGGTACTTCACGCACGCTTGGATTTTCGATGGTGATACTTTCAAAATCATGGTGAGCATGTGCAAAGACACAGCTAGTATTAAAAAGCAAACCGATTAAGAGTGTGTTAAATATAAAATTAATTTTCTTCATTGTTTATTACCTGTTGTATTTTTGTTAAAAATTGTTGTGAGTCTATGCCATGTGGCAGTTGTTCTATTAATTTGCCTCGTGGAGAAATAATATAAGTGTAGGCAGAGTGATCAACTGAGTAGTGTTTCCCTTCATTTTTATTAATTTTATAAGCCGCGCCTAGATCTTTAGCCAACTTATCAAGTTTGTCTATTTTACCTGTTAAGCCAATCATATTCATCTCAAAATATTTCGAATATTCAGCGAGTCGCGCAGGGGTGTCTCTATCAGGGTCAACGGAGACTAATAATATCTGTATTTTGTCCTTTTCTTTTGCGGAAAGTTTTTGATAGGCTTGCGATAAACTGCCTAAGTTGGTGGGACAAACATCGGGACAAAAAGTATAACCAACATATATTAGAACCCACTTTCCTTGGAAGTCGGATAGGGAAACATCCCCTTTATTTGATTGCAAGGTAAACGCCAGTCCAGAATAAGCCGAGGGCATGTTATCTAGTTCGTTATTTGGCGTTTGTTTGGCGGTTATGCCAATAAATAAAATAGCAATGACGGCAATTATTATTCCGTGAATGGGTTTTAGTTTCATTTTTCTTATTTGTTCTTTCATAATATATGTTTTTATACCCCCCCCCCTGGCATTTTTAGCTGGCAGGGGGAGTGTCATTTTTATCCACAGCTTCTAATGATAATTGATCAAAATAGTAGTGAGATAATGCGATAACGGCAAGTACTGGTACAAAAAAACCAACAACAGGGAAGATACTTAATAGTAGTAATATGGCTAGGGCAGAAGTTGGTTCCCAGTTAGTTAGTCCATTTAGTTTTTTAAATAAAGGTTCTGGCAAAATAACTTGTCCAACATCTAGCACTAAAAAATACCTGAAAAAGAAAAAACCTAATAGCCAAAACCACACGATATTAATTAGTGGTATAAAAAATAACGGCAGGGTTAAAATTAGAACTAACAGCATTAATAAACCAAATTTAATTGTTTTCCATGTGATGTCGCCAAGTGAACCGTGACCTTTGTAATCAGTATGTGGGTAATGTTTATCATGAATGGCTTTTACTAGTGTGTCGGTCATAAATCCTGTAATAATCATGGCAAATAATAAGACTAGATAACTGCCAAGAATGATACCGATTACCCCTGCAACAATGGCAATGGTAAAGCCTAAAAACCACAGGATAATGCCACCAATAAAGGGGATCGCTCCAATGGTGTTTTCGGCTTCTAATTGCCAATGATTAAAGTCTGTAACTATTGGGTTTTGGGTTACAAAATCACTAGTTAGTAATATGCCAAACATACCATAACCCAGTATTGAAACAAGAATCAAGCCTGCCGCAAATGGAATAAATAGCCGAATTAAAATAGCCGGTTCTTTTAAATCAATTAAAGTCTTAATTAATAAGTTCATTTTTTATTTTACCCAAATCATTTTTAAATTGGTGAATTCACGAATGCCTTGAGCGGAAAGTTCACGCCCATAACCTGAATTTTTAATACCACCAAACGGTAGTCTTGGGTCGGAAAAACTTGGGTTATTGATAAAAGTAGCCCCTGATTCCATTCCTCTTGCCATGGTTTCTGTGGTTGCCGCGTCACTTCCCCAAATAGAACCAGATAAACCAAAATTGGTAGCATTGGCTAATGCTAGGGCGTGAGCTGGTTCTGACGCTTTTAAGATAATGGCGACGGGGCCAAAAAATTCTTCACTAAATGCAGGCATATTACTCGTTACATCGGTCAAAATTGTGGGGGCGTAATAACAGCCTTCTCTATCCAGTTGATAGCCACCTGTGACAATGGTTGCACCTAACTCAACAGATTTTATGACCAGTTCATGTAGTTCATCAAGTAAATCTTGTCTTGCCATTGGAGCCAATGTGGTTTCTTTTTCCATTGGGTTGCCAGCAACAAATTTATTTTCAATCGCTTGTTTAAATTTTTCGGTAAATTCATCTACAAGATGGGCATCAACAATAAAGCGTTTTGATGCAATGCAACTTTGCCCCATGTTTAAAAAACGCCCTTGCATTGCACCAGCGACCGCTTGTTCTAAATTAGCGTTGTCTAGCACGATAAACGCATCTGAACCGCCCAGTTCTAGCACTAGTTTTTTAAGTTCTGAGCCTGCGATAGCGGCTACGCTTCTTCCTGCTGGTTCACTGCCTGTTAAACTAACCGCTTGAATGGCGGGGTGGCGAATAACGGATTCAACTTGTGATGCGGAAATCATTAATGAGGTATAACAACCTTCTGGGAAAGCTGATTTACGAAAAACTTCTTCAATCGCTAACGCACATTGTGGCACATTTGACGCGTGTTTAACGACGGCTAAATTTCCTGCCGTAAGGGTAGGTATGGCAAAACGAAAGACTTGCCAAAAAGGGTAGTTCCAAGGCATCACACCCAAAATAACCCCTAGCGGTTGATATGAAATAAAGCTGTTTGATGCGTCGGATTTAACGGCTTCGTCTGCTAGTTGGCTTGCGGCATGTTCTGCGTAATAATCACACAACATGGCACATTTTTCAACTTCTGCCATGGCTTCAGAGTAAAGTTTACCCATTTCTAGCGTAATTAACTCGGCAAGAATGTCTTGGTCATCTCTTAGTACATTAGCCATATTTTTTAATAGCATACAGCGTTCTTCAAGCGTGGTAAGTTTTGACCAGTCATGATAGCCGTAATCGACTTGGGTAATTACTTCTTGTAAAGTGTCATTATCCCAAGTATCAAACTCAGCGAAAACTTCATTTGTTGCAGGGTTCGTTGATTGTATTGCCATGGTTAGGTTCCCATCGCTTTTTGTGCCCATGCAGTAGAATTTAGATAAATACTCGATAGCTCGGTTAAGCTTAAACCCTCATAGTTTAATGTTGAATAGTCTGTATTTGCACAAAGCATTTCTATTTTGGTTAGGCAGAATAGGGTCTTTCCCATCGAACCTTTTTTAGTAAGTAGTGCGGTAATGACTTCTTCTGATAAAGGCATTTCTGGCACAATATCTTCGATAGGCGTTTTAAAGAAGGCACCTAGTGCTGAAAAAAGACCCACTAAAAAATAGCTGTCTTTGTCAGAGTTATGCCCCGATTTTTCGGCAACTTGCTCACAAAATTTAGCTCTTATTAATGAGGTAGTCATGAGTTCTTGCGGTACATCATCTAATTGACCTAATAAAAGCATATTTACCCAAAATTTTAGCCTTTTTAAACCCATGTATCGTAAGGCATCATTGATGTTTTCTACCTTGACTGGAATGTTTGCGGCAGGTTTGTTAATCGCCAGTAATAATTTATGGCTTAGTGCTACATCTTGACTAACTATTTGAGTTAGTTCATGAAAATCTGTTTCGGGGTCATTGACCTTTGCCATTAATTGCAATAATGAGAGTCTATTACCCGATAATTTTTCGCCATTAATAATGACTGGGTTGGTAAAAAAATGCCCTTTAAAATAGTCAAAGCCAAGTTTTTTTAAATAGTTGAACATTTCTTCTGTTTCAACTGTTTCAGCAATAACCTTTAAGCCTTTTTCATGTAAATCGTTAACCATTTTTCTTAATTTTGCGTCAGAATATTCCTCATTGTCAATTTTAGCAAATTCACTAATCCCTGCTAATTTAACGCTAGAATCGTCATCGGTAAAGTTTTCTAAGGCAATAGCACTACCACTCGCCTTGACTTCTTTTAACGAGTTTAAAACAGTCGAGTCTTTTAAAATGTCATTAGGTATTTCAAGTACGATGTTAGAGGAAAGGGCTAAAGAACTAACTGTCTCAACATTAATTAATTCTTTGGGAAGTGAGATCATTGCCGTATTGTCGCCTACAATTTCTTTAAAGCAGACTTCTTTTTCTGTTTGGACGATTAGTTCTCTCGTCGCATCAATATGTTTTTCTGTCGGGCTTAGTCCTTGATTAAATTCTAGTTCATAAGCAAAAATTTTCATGCTTCTATCTAAAATAGGTTGGCGACTAATAAATATTCCTGACATAACCTTCTCCTCTTAAAATGGTTTCTGCTTACTATTCTAAAACTTTTTTATTTTATGTGACTAAATATTTTTCACTCTCTGATTATAGTAAAATACACTTCACCTTATTTAAAAGAATTTCGTAAAAAAACTGATGACTAGAAACCCTTTAAAATGGTTATTAATTGTACCAATTAAATTTTATCAATGGTTTATTAGCCCCATTATAGGACCTCGTTGTCGATTTTATCCTAGTTGCTCCCATTATGCGGTTGAAGCGATAGAACAACATGGCGTTCTTTGTGGCTTTTGGCTTGCGATAAAGAGAGTATTTAGATGCCATCCTGCAAATAAAGGGGGCGTTGATCTTGTCCCTGAATGTGGTTGTAAAAAAAAGAAAAAAGAGAGTAATGATGCAAAATAAAGAACCTGTTTTACCGCCTTATATCAATGCCGAAAGCAGTTTATTAGAATTTAATGAGCGCGTATTGAATGTCACTAAAGATGCGACTATTCCGTTACTAGAGAGGTTGAAATATCTTTGTATCTCTAGCAGTAATCTGGACGAGTTTTTTGAAGTGAAGATGGCAAGGTTGTATGACATGTCGTTAGACCCCTCATCAAGAACCAAGCCTGACGGTTTAACACCTAAAAATACGATAACAATGTTATCAAAACAGGTGCATAAAATTGTAAAAGATCAGTATTCTACGCTTAATAACATTTTAATGCCTGCTTTAGAAAAAGAAGGGATTCGTTTTTTACGACGCAACCATTGGACGGATTCACACAAAAAATGGGTAAGAGAATTTTTCGTAAATTCCTTACAGCCAGTGTTAAGCCCAATGGGGCTAGATCCTTCTCACCCTTTTCCTCGTTTATTGAATAAGAGTTTAAACTTTATTGTTTCTTTAGAGGGGAAAGATGCGTTTGGCCGCTCAAATGGGCTTGCTATTGTGCAAGTTCCTCGCTCTTTACCAAGGATTATAAAGTTACCGCCTGAAGCAACCGATAGAAATAATGATTTTGTGTTTTTATCTTCGGTTATCCACTCTAATGTGTCTAGCCTGTTCCCAGGAATGAATGTTACAGGCTGTCATCAGTTTAAATTAACCCGTAATACTAACCTGCTAATTGATGAAGATGAAGTGTTAGATATTAAAAGTGCGTTGCAAGGAGAACTGTATAGCCGAGGTTATGGTGGTGCAATTCGTTTAGAAGTAGCGGAACAATGCCCTAAACACATGTATCAGTTCTTATTAGACCAATACGATATGAGTGAAGAACAGCTTTATAAAGTAAATGGGCCCGTTAATTTAATTCGTTTAAATTCTGTACCTGATTTAGCCAATCGTCCTGATCTATTATTTGCTCCTTTTTCGCCTAAACGCTTAAGTAAGAAGAAAATGATGCAGGGAGCGTTCAAATTATTAGCCCCTAAAAAAGAACCCGTACAACTGTTTGAAAAAATTGCCCAAAAAGATATTTTATTACATCATCCTTACGATGCGTTTGCGACGGTGGTAGAGTTTTTGCAAATGGCCGCTAAAGACCCAAATGTGTTAGCGATAAGAATGACTCTGTATCGTACGGGTGAAAAATCTGCAATTATTGAGGCACTTAAAAAGGCGGCTCAAAATGGTAAAGAGGTAACAGCAGTTGTCGAACTGCGCGCAAGGTTTGATGAAGATAATAACATTACCCAAGCAAACAGTCTGCAAGATGCAGGGGTCAATGTGGTGTATGGAGTGGTTGGCTATAAGACACATGCAAAAATGATTTTAATTATTCGTCGTGAACAAGATAAGCTAAAACGCTATGTGCATTTAGGAACAGGAAATTATCACCACATAACGAGCAGATTTTATACGGATTTTGGTTTGTTGACTGCAAATAAGCAGATTACAGAAGATGTTAGTAAAATTTTCCAACAACTCACTAGCTTAGGTGATACGAAAGATATGAATCTACTATTGCAATCTCCCTTTACTTTGAAATCGGGCATGCTTGAACGCATTAACCGAGAAGCGGATAATGCAAAAAAAGGACTGCCAGCAAGAATTATTGCAAAACTGAATGGGCTGGAAGAAAAGAAAATTATTGATACGCTTTATCTAGCGTCACAAGCAGGGGTTAAAATTGACCTTATTGTTCGAGGAATTTGTAGTCTGCGCCCTGGCGTAAAAGGGCTTTCTGAAAATATCACGGTAACCAGTATTGTGGGTCGTTTTTTAGAGCATCATCGAATTTATTACTTTGAAAATACAACAGGTAAACCTGAACTCTACTGCTCTAGTGCGGATTGGATGCGTCGTAATTTAAATTATCGTGTAGAAACTTGTTTCCCGATTTTAGATAAAGAAAATTTTCAACAAGTTTTTAAAGAAGGTTTAGAAATTTATTTAAAAGACAATGTTAATGCCTGGAATTTGCAACAAGATGGAAGCTACAAACAAAAAAAACAAACCTCGCCGGAAACCTTTTCTGCTCAAGCTTGGTTAATTAAAAGGTACTCAAGTAATGTTTAATTTATTTAATACTGATTTAGCAGACCTAGATAAAAGCCTGTACGCCGCAATAGACTTGGGTTCAAATAGTTTTCACCTTATTGTTATTCGCAAAACAGAACAACAAACTCAGGTAATAGATAGCCATAAAGAAATGATTCGTTTACGAGCAGGCTTAGATAAAGATGGTTTTTTAACAGAAAAAGCATTTAACTCTGGTATTGAATGCTTAGAAAAATTTGGACAATTATTAAAAAATATTCCTGCTAGCCAAGTCAGAGCGGTGGGTACGAATACGCTACGAAACGCTAAAAATAGCCGTGAGTTTTTAGAGAAAGCACAGCAAGTTTTAGGGCATGATATAGATATTATTAGTGGTGAAGAAGAAGCGAGAATGATTTTTCTTGGCGTGAGTCATGGGCTACCTAATAATGATAAACAGCATCTTATTATTGATATTGGTGGTGGTAGTACCGAATTTATTATTGGTCAAAACTTTAAACATAAGCACTTAACCTCGACTGAAATGGGTTGTGTTAGTATTAGCCAACGGTTTTTTAAAGACAACGCCGTCACAAATCAAGCGATAACAAAAGCCACTAATTATTGTCGTAGAATATTAAAACCGCACTCTTTTAGCTTAACCTATAAAGGTTGGGATGATGCAATCGGTGCGTCAGGTTCGATAAAGGCAATCGGCAGTATTTTAAAAGCAAATGAGTTTACCGATGGCAAAATAACCTTAGATGGTATGTTGAAGATAAAAGAACATCTCATTAAAGCAGGCTCGGTAGAGAGTGCAATAGAACAGGGTTTAAAAGGCTTAAAAGAAGAACGGCTTCCCGTTTTTATAGGAGGGCTTGTGGTTTTAATAGCAGCATTCCAAGAGTTAAAAATAGCCGATATGCTTGTTTCAGAAAGTGCCTTGCGAGAAGGGCTAATTTATGACACGCTTGGACGACTAGACCAACAAGATGTGCGTGAAGCCAGTGTTAGTGCTTTGCAAAATTGGTTAAAGGTCGATGAACAACAATCAGAACGAATCAATATTACCGCACAAAAATTATTGAATGAATATAAAAAAACTGAAAACTTAAGAGATAAACAT
>CAYMAW010000027.1:0-10642 GCA_964388565.1 uncultured Piscirickettsiaceae bacterium
TGTAGTTGCTGAAGAGGAGTTAATCTATTTAACAAAAACAATTGACTGGATAAAGCAGGCTGGCGTTAATCCTTGAAAACTAACTCTAAAAAATGGTTTATTGTTACGCTTATTGTAGCCTTATTGCTTACCGCACCATTATGGTTATTAGTTAGTTTTGTCTTTGAACCAACCAATGATAATTGGACACATATAGCAAATACGCTGTTGCCTGAATATATCGAAAACTCGCTTATTCTAATGTTGGGAGTTTCGATTGGAACGCTGTTATTTGGTGTCTCTACTGCTTGGATTATTACCCAATACCATTTTTTTGGTAAAAAAATATTGCACTGGGCATTATTGCTTCCCCTTGCCATGCCAGCTTACATTATTGCTTACACCTATACAGGGCTATTAGGAACTGAAGGACCTATACAAAGTTATTTACGCACTTTTGTCGACATTCGAACCCTACTAGAATGGTTTCCTGAAGTGCGTTCTTTAGGCGGTGCAATTTTAATGTTTTCGCTGGTTTTATACCCCTATGTTTATCTGTTAGCACGGGCTTCATTCGCGGCTAAAAACCAAGCAATTATTGATGCGAGTAAAACACTTGGAGCAAGCCCTTTACGCCGTTTCTTTAAAATAGCCTTGCCGATGGCCCGTCCAGCAATTATTGCAGGTTTAACGCTTGCCCTAATGGAAACCCTTGCCGACTTTGGTACGGTACAATACTTTGGTATCCCCACATTTACAACGGGTATTTATCGTACTTGGACTGGTTTTGGCGATACTACCACCGCGGCACAATTGTCATTACTATTATTAGCCTTTGTTACTTTGCTGATGTTGGTCGAATTTTGGTCAAGAAGACAAGCTAAGTACTTTTCGCAATCGCAAACAAGCAAGCAATATAATATTCAAATATTAACGGGTACAAAATCATTTTGGGCATTTATTATTTGCTTCTTACCAATCCTATTAGGATTTATTGTCCCCGCTATTCAACTATTAGCTTGGTCAATTAGCACGGCTGAAACCAACTTTAATTTAGAATTTTTAAAACTAATGTGGAATAGTTTTTACCTTGCCTTTTTAACCGCAAGTTCCGCCGTTATCATTGCTCTGCTACTTGCCTATTCCAAACGCATTCAAGGTAATCGTTTCATTCGAACAATGGTTAAAATAACCACATTAGGTTACGCTATTCCAGGTACGATTATTGCCATTGCGGTAATAATTATGTTCACCTCTATTGATAATGCGTTTAATACATGGATGATTAAAAACTTTGATATATCAACGGGCTTACTACTTTCAGGCACTCTCTTTATCCTTGTTTTCGCCTACACCTTCCGCTTTCTATCCATATCACTACAAACCATTGACTCTGGATTAAGTAAAATCAAAGATTCCATGGATGAAGCCGCATTAACGCTTGGGGCAAGCCGTTGGGATATATTGTTTAAAATACACTTACCACTATTAAAAACAAGTTTATTAACCGCCTTCATACTGGTATTTGTAGAGGTACTTAAAGAATTACCTACCACCCTAATTTTGCGCCCTTTTAACTTCAACACCCTGTCGGTTAAAGCCTATGAAATGGCGGCTGATGAACGACTGGCTGATGCAGGATTACCCGCTTTATTAATCGTTTTAACAGGCATTATTCCTGTTATTTTTCTCAGTAAAATAATTGGAAAACAACATGGTTGAACTCTCCGTACAATCTATTAGTAGCCACTATGGTCAAACAAAAATACTTGATCAGGTTTCTCTCACATTAAATAAAGGCGAAATTGGTTGTTTACTAGGCCCAAGCGGCTGTGGAAAAAGCACCTTGTTACGAAGTATTGCAGGGTTGCAAGCCATATCAAATGGTGAAATAAAATTAAAAAATCATCTACTTAGTTCCCAAACAAAACAAATAGCAACGGAACTTCGTAATATCGGCATGGTCTTTCAAGACTACGCTCTCTTCCCACACATGAATATTAAACAAAATATCTCTTTTGGTATTTCACATTTAAACAAACAACAACAAAATGCTAGGGTTCAAGAATTATTAGAACTAATTAATCTTCCCGGTATTGAAAAACGCTACCCTCATCAGTTATCAGGTGGTCAGCAACAACGCATATCCCTTGCCCGTGCCTTAGCACCCAAACCAAAACTGTTACTAATGGATGAACCTTTTTCTGGGCTTGATAAAGAGCTACGAAAAAACCTGACCAAAGAAGTTCGCCAAATCCTAAAAACAGAAAACATTACCGTCCTCATGGTTACCCATGACCAAAGCGAAGCTTTTTCTATTGCTGATACCGTCGGAGTAATGAAAAACGGCAATATCATACAATGGGACGATCCTTTCAAACTATACCATCAACCGTGCGTACCGTTTGTTGCTGACTTTATTGGGCAGGGTATATTAATTAATGGCACGGTAACAGATGGTGGATTTATTAATACCGAATTAGGTATATTGAACCCGACTTTAACTTTTGATGCACAAAAGGGCGAGCAAGTTTCTGTCTTAGTTCGACCTGATGACATCTTGCACGATGATAACGCCGATTTAAAGTTTGAAATAATTGATCGCGAATTTCTTGGTTCTCACTATATACTGACATTAAAATTACCTAATCAAGAAAAAGTTATGTGTTTAAGCCAATCTCATCACAACCACCCTATTGGCGATAAAATAGGCATCAAACTTGAGATGGATCATGCGATAGTATTTAAAAAATGATAAAATAGAAGTATGTATAATGCTTCCAAAAAAATATTTTTAGCTTGTGCGATTTTAAGTATATTGTTGTTTAGTGCTTGCCAAAACCAATCGTCTCCGACCAGAAATTCAACATCAGAGATAACGCAATCTGAACTAGGAAAGCGTCTTTTCTTTGACTCCAACTTATCCATTAATAAGCAACAAAATTGTGCCAGTTGCCACAACCCTTTTCATGGTTTTATTGATAATAGAAAACACAAAAATGGCGAACTATTTGCGAGCTCATTAGGTACACACGGCAAACTATTTGGTAGCAGAAATGCACCCACCGCCGCCTATGCAATGTTTTCTCCGCCGTTTAAAAAATCAACCAATATTCGTTATAACTCCCAACAACCCAACTATTATGGTTATATCGGCGGACAATTTCTGGACGGCAGAGAAAAAGACTTAGCAGGGCAAGCAGGCGGTCCGCCACTTAACCCTGTTGAAATGCAAATGCCAAATAAAGAACTGGTTATCGTTCGTTTACAAGAAAACCCTTTTTATAAAAAATCCTTTCAAACATTTTATGGTCAACAAATTTTTACCGATACCGATAAAGCCTACACCGCCATGACCAAAGCAATAGAAGTATTTGAAAAGTCTGATACCTTTGCACCCTTCGATTCAAAATACGACCGAGTATTACGCGGAGAAACTCAATTTACCTTTAAAGAGCTATCAGGAAAATCGCTCTTCTTTTCTCAACAATTTACCAACTGCGCTACCTGCCATCAACGCATGCCCAATGGACACGATAAAGAAACCTTTTCAAATTATGAATACCACAATTTAGGTTCGCCTGAAAATATTAAACTAACCAAACTACTGGGTAAACCCATCAATGACCAAGGGTTATTCGAAAACCCTGCTGTAACGGACGAAAAACAAAAAGGAAAATTCAGAGTACCAACACTTAGAAATATCGCTGTTACGGGTCCTTATATGCACAACGGCGTATTCCAAGATTTAAAAACCGTTATCCTATTTTATGATAAATACTTAATTGGCTCTAAAAATCAAATTAACCCTGAAACAGGAAAAAAATGGTTACCTCCAGAAGTGAAAGAAAATATTGCTCTAACCGAATTAAAAGATGGCAGAAAACTAAAACCCATTCAAGTTGAACAAATGGTATGCTTCTTAAGAACACTAACCGACAAACGCTATGAACACCTTATTGAAGAAAAAGGGATTTCTTGTAACGATTAAATCTTCCCTAGCTAAAAAATAAAAAGGATTACATTATGAATACAGCATCATTTCTTAAAGACCTAGAGTTTTCTGATAAGGGTGTGGTGATTAAAGCATTAATTATCAGTGATTTTGGGCGAGAAATTCGTATCACTTTTAAAAAAGACCAAGTCATGAAAGAACACAAAACCCAATATCCGATTACGGTAATGACCTTACAAGGCTCAATCGAATTTAGTATTGGTAACGAAAAAACAATCCTAAACCAAGGCGATATCATCGCCGTTGATGGCAATATTATGCACGAATTAAAAGCATTAGAAGAATCAGTCGTCAAACTAAGCCTGCATAAAAACGACACGGTAGAACGAGTAAAAACCGCCGCTAACTCCTAAAACCAAAAAACGCCAGGGGCACCCCTTTACATGATGAAAACAGTCTATTATTCCTAAAAAGAAACTGAACAACTACAAGAAGTAGCTAACCACACTGTGTAGAGGTCGCCGTTATTGGGTTTTTACTAGCTTTAGTTTAAACGGGATTAGTAATATCTAAAAATTCAATGTCTAAGTTAAATTCTTTTTGTAAATGTTCACCCAGTGATTTTACGCCTAATCTTTCGGTAGCGTGATGTCCTGCGGCCAAGTAGTGGATTTGTTCTTCTAGTGCAAAATGAGTGGTTTGTTCTGAAACTTCGCCGCTAATATAAACATCGGCACCTAAGTTTTTAGCTTGTTCAATATAACCTTGCGCCCCACCACTGCACCATGCAATAGTTTGAACCTGTTCTTTACCACCAGGTAAATGTAGAGACTGCCGATTTAATGTACCATCTACTTTTGCTTTAAATTCTGCAAAGGGAATTTGAGCGTTCAGCTTTCCTACACGCAGTAAACTATTTTTTTCATTACTTAGTTCGGCGGTAATATCCGTCAAATCCCAAAGCGTTGCAAGCTGTGCATTATTACCAAAAATAGCATGCCCGTCCAATGGTAGATGGTAAGCGATTAAATTAATATTGTTATCAAGCAAGACTTTAATTCTTCTTTGCTTCATGCCCGTAATAACGGGCGATTCGCCTTTCCAAAAATAGCCATGATGAACTAATATCGCATCAGCATTTAACTCAATTGCTTGTTCTATTAATGCTTGTGATGCGGTTACGCCTGTTACTATTTTAGTTATTTCAGCAGAACCTTGTATCTGCAAACCATTCGGTGCGTAATCTTGATAATTACTTACTTCTAATAGTTTATCTAAATAGCTAACTAGCTCTACTGTCTTCATCTAAAAATTACCAGGGGCAGATCTATTTAATCTTTTACACGATAACGAGCAGATGCCGCATGAGCGTGTAAGCCTTCGCCATCGGCTAATACGCCGGCTACTTTACCAAGAGTATTTGCACCTTCTTCAGTACACATAATCAAACTAGAGCGTTTTTGGAAATCATACACGCCTAAGGGTGAAGAAAATCTTGCTGTTCTTGATGTCGGTAAAACATGGTTTGGCCCAGCACAATAATCACCGAGTGCTTCAGCGGTGAAGCGTCCCATAAAAATTGCCCCTGCATGGCGTATTTTTGGTAATAAAGATTCTGGGTCGTCAATAGATAGTTCTAAGTGTTCTGGCGCGATGTAATTAATAATCTTAATCGCTTCATCTTCATTATTGACAACAATAATCGCCCCTCTATCTTCGATAGATTTGGTAATTATTGCTTTACGAGGCATACTACCAAGTAGTTTATTCATACTTTGGTGTACTTTTTCTGCAAATTCAGCATCGGTAGTCACTAAAATAGACTGTGCATCTTCATCATGTTCTGCTTGTGAGAATAAATCGACCGCTATCCAGTCTGGGTTGGTTTTACCATCACAGTAAACTAATATTTCAGATGGACCTGCAATCATATCAATACCAACCGTTCCAAATACTTCTCGTTTTGCAGTGGCTACATAAATATTACCAGGCCCAACAATTTTATCAACTCGCGGAACGGTTTCTGTTCCATAAGCTAACGCGGCAATAGCTTGCGCACCACCTAGTGTAAAGACTCTATCTACTTCACAAATATGAGCCGCCGCTAATACCATGTCATTGACTTCACCATTTGGTGTTGGCACAACCATTATTAGTTCTTCAACCCCTGCTACTTTAGCAGGGATAGCATTCATAATAACGGAAGATGGATAAGCCGCTTTCCCACCAGGCACATATAAACCGACTCGGTCAAGAGGTGTTATTTTTTGCCCTAACATTGTGCCGTCGGCTTCTTTAAACTGCCATGATTCAGTAATTTGTCTTTGGTGATAAGAACGCACTCGTTCAGCAGATAAGACTAAGCCGTCTCGTTGATCGGCAGGAATTTTATCATAGGCTTCTTTTAATGATTTTTTAGGGAACTCTAGCTCTGAACCCGTTTTTAGGGTTAAGTTGTCAAAACGAGCGGTATACTCAAGTAAAGCAGAGTCGCCATTTCTTCTAACATCTTTCAGTACATTTTTAACGACCGTGTTCACTTCGTCGTTAGACACACCTTCCCAAGCTAATAAGGTTTCAAGATCTGATTGAAAACTTTCATCTTTAATCGACATTTTTTTTATATTTAACATGTTCTGTTCCTCTTAAATAGCCGATTTAAACTTTTCAACAATGTCATTTATTTGTGCAAATTTTGTTTTATAAGCATGTTCATTGACAATTAAACGAGAGCTTATATCTGCAATATGCTCTTCTGGTACTAAACCATTTGCTTTTAGCGTGTTACCCGTATCAACCAAGTCAACAATTTTGTCTGCTAAGTCTATGAGCGGAGCAATCTCCATTGAGCCATACAATTTAATTAAATCAACCTGTTGCCCTATTGAAGCATAGTATTGTTGTGCCGATTTAATATATTTTGTGGCAATTTTTAAGCGGTGCCCTACTGGTTTAGGGTTTATTGGACCGGCAACCATTAGTTTGCATTTTGCTATTTCTAAATCGAGTAATTCATATAAGTTATCACTAGGTGCTTCCATTAGCACATCTTTCCCTGCTACGCCAATATCTGCCGCTCCGTGCGATACATAAGTTGGTGCATCAGTTGCACGAACAATCAATAATCTAATATGCTTATGATTGGTTGGGATAATTAGTTTTCGGCACTTACTTGGGTCTTCTAAAGGCACGATGCCTGCCGCTTCAAGTAAAGGTAAGGTATCTTTATAAATACGCCCTTTTGAAAGAGCGAGAGTTAATTGTTCAGTCATAATTTAAGTCTTTTAATTTAGTTACTACGGTAAATATTTGCGCCAATCTTATGAAATTTTTCTTCAATCAATTCATAACCACGGTCAATATGATAAATTCGGCTTACTTCTGTATGCCCATCGGCGATTAAGCTCGCTATAATTAAGCTAGCAGAGGCTCTTAAATCGGTCGCCATAACAGGAGCTGAGATTAGTTTATCTACTCCTTCAATTCTGACCGTATTGCCTTCTACTTGAATGTTTGCACCCATTCTTACTAATTCAGAAACATGCATAAAACGGTTTTCAAAAATATTTTCAACGACCGTTGATTTTCCTTTTGCGACACAGTTCATCACCACGAACTGGGCTTGCATATCGGTTGGAAATTCAGGGTAAGGGGCGGTTGAAATATCAACAGGAATTAATTCTCTACCTATCATATCTAAGGTAATCTTATCACCAACCACCGTTATATCTGCGCCTGCTTCGGTAAACTTTTCTAGCACGGCAGTTAAATGGTCTGCATTAGCATGCGTCACAGTCACTTTACTTTTTGTTAAGGCAGCGGCGGCTAAATAAGTTCCAGCTTCAATTCTATCGGGTATAACGCTATATTCAACGCCTTGCAATGACTCTACCCCTTCAACAACTAAAGTATCGGTACCAATACCAGATATTTTCGCACCCATTTTATTTAGAAACTCGGCTAAATCGGTTACTTCAGGTTCTTTTGCGGCATTGCGTAAAAAAGTTTTCCCATCGGCTAATACGGCGGCCATCAGCAAGTTTTCAGTCCCCGTTACGGTTACAGGGTGCATAGTTATATCTGCCCCTTTTAGGCGACTTGCTGTTGCAACAATATAACCATCTTCAACGGTAATATTGGCACCCATTTTTTCCATACCTTCGATATGAATATTAACGGGGCGAGAACCAATTGCACAACCACCTGGTAAAGAAACCCTCGCTTCTCCGAATCTAGCAAGCAAAGGCCCCATGACTAAAATAGACGCACGCATTGTTTTGACTAAATCATAAGGGGCTTCTTTAGAGGTTAAAACTGCCGCATTTAGTTCAATGTTTAATCGTTCATCAAATAAGACTTCAACGCCCATTGATGCCAATAGTTGAATGGTGGTGGTAACATCTTTTAAATGCGGAACATTGGAAAGGGTTACTTTTGATTCTGCTAACAAGCACGCCATAAGAATAGGCAAAGCTGCATTTTTTGCACCTGATACTCTAACATTCCCTGACAATTTACAAGGTCCGTCAATGATTATTTTATCCATAGTTTATACTGTCTCTGGCAAAAGTGTTTTAATTGATAGTGCATGTAATTCGCCCGTTTCAAATTCTTTTTTAAATAGATCGTTTACCATTCTATGTCGCTGTACGGGCGACTTTCCTACAAATTCTCCACTCACTACTTGAATAGAAAAATTACATTCCGCACCACTCATGGTTACTTCAGAGCCAATTATATTCGTTTGAATTCGATCACAGATTAATTCTGGAGACATATCACTTCCAATTTCCTTAAAATTTAACTGCGTATTTTAACGCCTTTGTATAATAAAATCAGATTTATCAGCGTAATCAATAAAAAGAAAATAAGGGTCACAAAAACACTAAAGCCAACACTGACATCTGATTGCCCAAAAAAGCCATACCTAAAACCATCTACCATGTAAAAGAATGGGTTAAAGTGGGAGATAAATTGCCAAGTTTCAGGTAATGATTTTATCGAGTAAAAAACACCACTTAAAAAAGTTAAAGGCACGATTAAAAAGTTTTGAAATGCGGCTAATTGATCATATTTATCTGCCCAAATACCTGCCGCCAAACCGATACTACCCATCAATGCCGAACCTAAAATAGCAAATAAAATAACCACAAAAGGATTAACAACGGAAATATCAAATGCAAGCCAACCAGCAAGGTAAACGCCTAAACCAACAGCAAGCCCCCGAACAATAGACGCGGCAACAAAAGAAATATACATTTCTAAAGGCGATATAGGGCTTAAAAGTACAAAACTTAAATTTCCATAGACTTTAGACTGAATTAAACTTGAGGAAGAATTTGCAAAGGAGTTTTGTAAAATTGTCATCATTACTAAACCTGGTATCAAAAACTGGCTATAAGAGACACCTGTAAACTCTCTAATTTCAGAACTGACTACTTGGCTAAAGATTAATAAGAACAATAAAGATGAAACGACGGGGGCAAAAACTGTTTGCACAGATACGGAATAAAACCGTTTCACTTCTTTTACAAATAGTGTCCAACAACCAATTACATTAAAGTTCATTGCTAGTTCCTTTTGTTCCAACCAAATCCAGAAATGCTTCTTCTAATGATGCGTCACGAGTAGAAATATCTTTTATTTCAATATTTGAATCTAGCAACCATTGTGTAAACTTATTTAAAGGTAAATCCCGTTCAATTTTAAATACTATTTCGGTAGCAGATTGCCTTTCTATTCTTGAGCTTAAGCACGCGTCTAAATCGGTAGTTTTATTCGTATCTAATGAAACTCTTACATAACGATAAGCATGTCTTGCAAGTAAATTAGAAACTTTATCTAAGGCTTTTAATTCTCCATGCTGCAAAATTGCAACTTTTTCACACAAGGCTTCCGCTTCCTCTAAATAGTGCGTAGTTAAAATAATCGTATGCCCTTGTTGGTGCAATTCTTTAGTAAATTCCCAAAGCGTTTTGCGTAAATCAACATCAACCCCAGCGGTCGGTTCGTCTAACACGATAACATCGGGCTTATGTACTAGAGCCATTGCAATCAAAACGCGTCTTTTCATTCCACCTGAAAGTTCATTGGTAATTGCATTTTCTTTATCGGATAGTTCTAGTCTTTCTAATAATTCATTAATCCAATTTTGTTGTTGCGGCCCTTTTAAGCCAAAATAGCCAGATTGAATTTGCAGTAATTCTTTGATGCTAAAAAACGGGTCTGAAATTAACTCTTGAGGAACAAGACCTAGGGATCTTCGGGCTTGCCTATAATCTTTAATAGTATGGAATCCATTGATATAAATATCACCTGTTGTAGGGGTAACTAAACCGGACATGGAGTTAATAAGGGTCGATTTACCTGCTCCATTAGGACCAAGTAAACCAAAAAAAGACCCTTGTTCTACTTCAAACGAGATATTATTTAAGGCTTGTAAATTTTTGTAATTTTTTGAAACTTGTTGAAAAGAAACTGCATTTTTAGCGTTAGACATTAAGGTTTATGTTCTCAAATTTAAGGTGTTATCAAGATCGTATAAATCAACCAACAACAATAAATGTTTGGGGAGATTAACAAAAGCGACTGGTTGGTATTTTTCTTGTAAGTATAATAGAAAAGCAAGGCAACTACTATCTGCGTGGGTTATGTTTGTACAGTCAATATCTGAAATAGTTTCTGACACATTAAACGCGTCGTTCTTCA
>CAYMAW010000028.1:0-10552 GCA_964388565.1 uncultured Piscirickettsiaceae bacterium
ATGGATCGCTCTACTCCGCTTGAATTAGCGATGGATGATCGTTTTGTTGCTTACGCTCAAAACGGTGAAGCACTGCGTCGTGAACAGGGTTACCCTATTCGTTTAGTCGTGCCTGGTTGTGAAGCAAACATGTGGGTTAAATACCTTCGACGCATTCAAGTCCATGATGTGCCTATGCAACATCGTGAAGAAACTTCTAAATACACCGAATTAATGCCAGACGGAACTTCTCAACGATTCTCATGGTATATGGAAGCAAACTCAGTTATAACCTACCCTTCTCCTGACTTTAAAATGCAAGGGCCTGGCAAATATTTTGTCCGTGGTTTAGCTTGGTCTGGGCGCGGAAAAGTTGCTCATGTTGATATTTCTGTTGACGGTGGTAAAAACTGGAAAGAAGCACACTTTACTTCTGCTGTACTTGATAAAGCTTGGACTCGTTTTGAATATGAATGGGACTGGGATGGTAAACAAGCCTTTATCATGAGTCGTGTTACAGATGAAACTGGCTATGTACAACCACCTATGCCACAAATGCGTAACCTAGAAGGTACTAACAATGTTTATCACCGTACTGCGATGGTAACTTGGCGTATTCATGATTGGAATGACGGTAAAGACGGCGGGAGAATTCAAAATGTTCAATACTAAAAAATTACTTATAACAATCAGCATGACGGTTGTGCTTGCAAGCATAACCGCTTGTAATGAAAAAACTAATGACAAAGCATCTTCTAATGCAGATATTACACCTGTAATGGATGGAAAATATGCATCTAACTTTGCTGAAATTATTAAAGCAAATGATGGAAAATATTTGGACTCTAAAGTTATCGAAGCAATCTTAGGTGAAGGTGCCGCACATGGTCGTGAGGGTCTTAAAGGCAAACTCGACCATAATAATCCCTACTCTTTTGAAGTAGACGACAGTATTGATGGTGGTAACCACGGTAACGCTCAATGTAAAATCCCTTTGGCATTTACAGAAGTACAAGATAGTGCCGCAAAAAACTATAAAAACGACACTAAATTTGTCGCCCATGGTTTTGGTACACCTATTGCAGAAGCCGCTCTAAAAAAATGGGATATTACTGTTGATGGTGACGGAAAAGGTTTGCCACCATTAGATGTTGGTATGACCGTTGAAGAAGGTGGCGTTGCTTATGTCCAGTTCTGTGGTATGTGTCATGGTGAATTTGGTGAGGGTGCAAAAGGCTATTTACCGTTAGCCGTTGAAGAAGACTTAGTTGCTTCTGACCCTAAAGACCCTGCTCCTATGAAAGCAGTAGGTAACTACTGGCCTTACGCAGTAACTTTCTTCGACTACATTCGTCGTACCATGCCTTTTTGGACACCTAACGCTGCCTATATTGGTGACGCAGGATATCTAGGAATGACGGGCTATATCATGCAGGCAAACTATATTCCTGTTGATTTTGATGAAGATGGCTCTCCAATTGAACTTGAAGATGATACCTTCTATAATGCGGAAGTATTAATGAAGCAAAATAAGTTCATGAAAAACCAAGGTAACTTCTTCTGTGATCATAGACCAGTTATCCACAATGCTCGCTGTATGAATGACTGTGATAGCAAGATGATTGGTGACGGAACAGGTGATATTCTAAACTTCGTAGAAGCACGTACTTTACCTGATGGAACACCTCAATATAATGTTCCACAACGCATGCACGAAGATCCACCTGGCGTAGGTCACTCTGGAATGTAATTCCACATGATCAATAAGAAAACCCGCTTACGCGGGTTTTTTTATGTCCAAATAAAAAAGTAGAAAGTAAGTATTTTCCTTTAAAAATATATATTTATGCTTGTTATTTAAGCATATTGTAGTAAAATATAGCGTTATTCCCTAACGGATATAACGGATACAATAATCATGGCATTAATCGACCCTTTTAACCGCACTATTGACTATTTACGCGTCTCGATTACAGAGAAATGTAACTACCGTTGCGGCTATTGTATGCCTGAAGAAGGTGCTCACCCAGAAGGGCATCATTCCGAATATTTAAGCTTTGATGAACTGGCTAAAATTATTCATGCCTTTACCGATTTGGGGGTTAAAAAAGTTAGGATTACAGGCGGAGAACCGCTTGTTCGCAAAGGTGTACCTGAATTTATTAAACACATTAAATCATTCGATGGTTTACAAGAAATCGCCCTTTCTACCAACGCTCACTTTTTAGATAAATACGCCCAGCCCTTAAAAGAAGCAGGTTTAGATAGATGTAATATATCAATTGATACTTTAAAACCAAAATTATTTGATAGCATTACCCGTGGCGGAGATTTATCTAAAGTGCTAGCAGGCGTAGATGCAGGCATTACCGCAGGTCTTAACCCAATCAAATTTAATTGCGTGGTGATGAAAGGCACCAATAATTCTGAAATTGAGGCGATGGTTGATTATGGTGTTGAAAAAGGTATTGAAGTTCGCTTTATTGAAATGATGCCGATTGGAGAGGCAGGCATTAGCTTGATGGATCAACATTATCCAATGGATAAAATTATGGCTAGAATTCGTGCCCATGTTGGAACAGATTTAATCCCATCAACAGGAAAAAGCCATGATGGTCCCGCTAAAAACTTTTTAATTAAAGGAACGAATACTCGTGTAGGTGTGATTTCAGCAGTATCTCAACATTTTTGTGAGGCCTGTAATCGTGTTCGATTAACATCAACAGGTGTATTAGCCCTATGCCTAGGGCAAGAAGATTCGGTTGATTTAAGAACCCCTGTTAGAGACGGCGTAAGCCATGAAGAATTAAAACAGATTATTGTTAATTCAATGCTTAAAAAACCAGAACGACATTTTTTTAACGAGAATGTACACAACATAGAATTCAAACAAATGGTTAGTCTTGGAGGATAACATGATTAATATTTTATATTTTGCGGCGTTAAGAGAGGCGTTAGGCTTGGCTGATGAAACACTTTCAAGCAGTCATTTCAAAACCGTTAACTGTCTTATTAATAAACTTGCCGAACGAGGTGAAATGTGGACAACAGTATTACAACATAATAACAACCTACAAATTGCCGTTAATCAAACTATTTCAGATAGAAATACGGAATTAAAATCGGGTGATGAAATTGCTTTTTTTCCACCTGTAACAGGCGGATAAATGGACTACCCATTTATAAAAATTCAAAAAGAAGATTTTGACTTAACCACAGAAATAAAGAATATTCGGGCTGGCTATAAAGATATTGGTGCGGTTGTTTCATTTGTGGGAACCGTTCGTGATTTAAATCAAGGTGATGATATTGCTATTTTGGAATTAGAACATTATCCGAACATGACCGAAAAAGCATTAGAATCTATTCGTCTAGAAGCACACGATCGTTGGAATTTGCAAAGTAGTTTAATTATTCATCGTATTGGAAAAATGTATCCTTGTGATCAAATTGTGCTTGTTGCCGTTACTTCTCGACATCGTGAAGAAGCTTTTCATGCCGCACATTTTATTATGGATTTTTTAAAAACTAATGCCCCTTTTTGGAAAAAAGAAACCTTTTCAAATGGTGAAGTGCGTTGGGTAGATGCCCGAATATCAGATCAAGAAGCCCAAAAAAAATGGATAAAATAAACAAAATATGAAAACCTTTGACGAAGCCCTAGCCTATTTACTTAAACAAGCAATCGTAACCTTAAAAACAGACACCATTCACATTACCCAAGCACTCGGTAAAACACTTGCCGAAGACATTGTTTCTAAAATTAATGTACCACCGCATGATAATAGTATGATGGACGGTTATGCTTTAAATCTTAGCGACCTACAAAAAACAAATACTTTTATCGTTAGTCAACGAATTGCCGCAGGAGAACAAGGTAGCGAACTAGAAAAAGGTACGCTAGCGCGTATTTTTACGGGGGCAGCTATTCCGCAAGGCGTTAATGCGGTTATTATGCAAGAAGAAACAGAACAGGTTTCAGGTCAAACCAAGATTACCGCAAAAACTACCAGGGGGGGGCAAAATATTCGGCTTAAAGGTGAAGATATTGCCATAAATGCGGTTATTTTAAAAAAAGGTCATCTACTTAAAGCACAAGATTTAGGCTTAATAACCTCAATTGGAATTAGTAAAGTCAAAATTTATCAACCTCTAACTATTGCCACTTTTACCACGGGCAGTGAACTCTTAGAACCTAATGAGCCACCACAACAAGGCAGAATATATAATGCCAATCGTTATATATTAGCAGGTGCAATTCCACAGTTAGGTTTTAAATTGATTGATTTAGGCGTTGTCAATGACACATTAAAAGACACAATTCAAGCCATGGAAAAAGCTGCAATCATAGCCGATATTGTTATCACCACAGGCGGTGTTTCAGTCGGTGAAGAAGACCATATTAAACCTGCCATTGAACAAGTCGGTAAACTAGATATGTGGAAAGTAAAAATGAAACCAGGTAAACCTATTGCCTATGGAAACATTAACAACACACCTTTTATTGGCTTACCGGGCAACCCTGTTTCAGCTTTTGCGACCTTTAATTTATTTGCAAAACCCTACCTGTTAAAAATGCAAGGGCAAACAAAATGCGTACCTGAACCCGTGTGGTTGACGGCAAATTTTAGTACCACTAAAGCCAATTTTAGAAGGGATTTTGCAAGAGCAAAATTAACAAATAACCAACAAAAAACAAGTGTAGAACTTTATCCAAACCAAGGTTCAGGTGTATTAAGCTCAACCGTTTGGGCAGATGGTTTTGTGGTGATTCCCGAAGAAACACTTATTAATAAAGGCGATAAAGTTGCCTTCTATCAATTTTAAAGAAAAATAAAACGACTAAAAAAGGTTGAAAAAACATGACAAATAAATTAACCCATCTTGACGAAAAAGGTCAAGCAAAAATGGTCGATGTCAGCGATAAACAGCACACTCAACGCGAAGCAAGAGCAATGGCTGTTATCAACATGCTACCCGAAACCTTAACGATGATTGCCGAAGGTAAACATAAAAAAGGCGATGTCATGGCAACCGCACGCATTGCCGGTATTATGGCGGCTAAAAAAACGCCTGAACTGATTCCAATGTGCCATCCACTGATGTTAACTTCTGTAAAAGTAGAGTTAACCGCCAATTATGATAACAACAGCGTAGAAATAATTGCGATTTGTAAATTAGTAGGGCAAACAGGTGTAGAAATGGAAGCCTTAACCGCTGCTTCTATCGCCGCCTTAACCCTTTATGACATGTGTAAGGCAGTCGATAAAGGCATGGTAATCAACCAAGTTCAACTACTCGAAAAAATTGGCGGTAAAAGTGGTCACTGGGTACGAACAGAAGGGTAATACTGTAAGATTTCTGCACCATTAGGGTTAACGATAATCTCTAAGCCTTTTTTCGGATAAAACCAACGAGGAAAATCTTCTAGTGTTTTTTCCATTAACTCAGGTTCGCCAAAGCGTTTTTTAATAATCTCTTCTGGTAAGCTTTTCTTTGGTACTAGGGTGATATATTTAATTTTATTATTCATTAATTTTTCTGAATCTTCAGACAATAAATTGACCTGTCGATTACCCGATTGATTAATTGTTGTGGTTGCTCCACGAGCATATATTTCCTCTAGTTCTTCATCAGAAACATCCAAGACTAAAGTCGCTATCACTCTAAAATTGGCTATAGTCATCGTTGGAAAATACACTTCTACCGACTTACCAGATAAATCTTTTTTAGAAAAAACTAATATCTCATAATCATGACCAAATATTTTAGTCGCATCATTTGGTGTACTTTTATTTAATGTCAGCCCTAATGCAATTAAATCACCTTGTTCGTTAAAATGGCTATTCCAAGGTAAGAGATTCGGGTCAATCTCTACCTTTTCTTTTGGTATAAACATTAGTAGTATTGTTAATACAAATGCAGATAATAGAACCCACCATGCCATATTTTTTGACTTATCTTTATCTCTCATACGGCTTCATCATCCTTTATTTCTTCATTTGAGTTTTCATCTCTAGGTAAAAATTGAGAAATTTTTTCATCAATAACCCCCTTACTAGCATCGTAAACAGAAATACCCGTTAAAATAAAGTTTAAGAGCATAACAAAGAAAATAACAACCGCACCAAAAAACATACCGATGGTCGAAATAATCGAAGAAGAAGAATCATCATCTGAAAAATTATTCATCATCATGCCGCCACTCATCGAACCAATTAAATAAGAAACGGTAATAACCACTATTGCCACACCATAGGCAATTAGCATCATACGACCACGACGCCAGGCTAATGCCCAGTTAGCAGCAACAAACCAAGTTTGAGTTTTTTCGACCTGTTGACCATGTTTATAAATATAGGTAAATACCATCGTTGAAATAACAGGAATAAAAATAAACCAAAGATAATTGCCGCCACTTATCTCTAAAATAATTTGAGAAGCCGCTAAATGTACCAAAATAACATTTAAGTTAAAAATATGATGTGGGTTTTTTGCTATATGTGCTTCTTCTTTCGTAATTTTGTATTTCACATACTTTCTCCTCTCTTAACTGTTAATTAGACCATATTCAAGCTTGAATTTGTTTGTTTTTAAACTTAATTATTTTATAACTAGCCATCATAAAATTTTAGAAAAACCATCGGTTCCAGACTTAGCAGGGGTTTGGTAGCTATTAATTAATGCTACCTGCCCCTGGCATTTTTTGGCTAAAAGCAGAAAATGCTAGGGGCGGTCTTTTACCCTAATCCGCAAATAGAATTGGGATATATAGTGCCAACTTTCTACTTGCGGACTAGGGTTTTAGACTATATTTAAATTTAGTTCTAAACTTACAAATAAAGTTTTTCTAACTTATCTGTTTTCATTTTCGTATGCTTTTTCTCATTTTCAATAGCAAGTTGTTTTATCTGTTCGCAAATATTTTTTAAACATTTTTCGTCTAAGTTTTGATTATTAAATAAGTGAGCCTGTAAGTTATTTAAATCTAATTTTATTAGACCTTTTATTTGCAGTTCATTTTTTTGTTGTTTAAGCCAGTTCATTAATTTTTGGTAGTAGTCTTTTGGTTCGCTTATTTGGCAAAAATCTAGTACAACCTCCTCTGTTTTCTTTGCTTTTCTTTCACTTATTTTTTGTGGTTTTTTTCTTTGTTTTAGCCATAAAGCTAAGGTAATTATCCATGCAATGGCAAAAAATAAGCTGATTAATTTCCAAAAAATAAATGGTTCTTCTCTCTCTACCTTTTTAGTTTCTTCCTCAATGATAATGGGATTTTCTACATTTTTTGGCATGGTTGGAGCTTGATTTAAGGACTCTAAAATATTGAATTTCTTTTCAGGTAATGAGGCGATTTCTAAACGATCTGTTGCTGTATTCCACCAGTGTAGTTGATGGCTTGGTAGTGTTAAAGTATTTTTACTGGTTGGTACAATCGCTATCTTATGTGTGATTTGGCTGACAATGCCTTGATGAGTAATTTTATCTTCTCGTTTCGCTTGATCTGGATAGTGATGAAAACCTGCTTGTTGCTCTAATTCTATTTCAGGGAGCTGTGATGCTTGTAGCCCCTCCGCTTTAATTTGCAGTGTTCGAGTGATCGAATCACTGACCCTTATCGTTTTATTGTGCAGCCATTCTTCTGCTAGCTTAATACTAGTAGCTGGCAACCATATTTCGTGTTTGGGGAAATTCTCTGGAATGGCTTTTATGGTAAGATCAATAGCTTTACTGTATTGACTAATTCGTTTACTACGCCCGTTATAACGCAGTTGCCCGTTAAATATTTGTGGCGAAATGGTTAATTTACCACTTTTTTGTGGAAAAAATGCCCAACTCCATTCATAAACTTCATATTGGTTGCCGTTTATATTTTTTTGATAATTAATTTGCTTGGTAATCTGTTTTGAAATGGCATCTTCAAAAATAGGCGGGCGAGTATTGCCACGAATGAGCGTTCCAAGGTGGTAAAATTTTAAGGTGTAAATTATTTGTTGCTGAACATAGGCTTCATTAAGATTAACACTCGCCTCAAAATAACTTGCACCATATTTTGTTTGGTTAAAACTCGGCTTAACGACTTCAATTTTAATCGGTAAGCTAGTCACTTTTGTCAAGGTTAATGGCGGTATTTTAAGCACCCCTAGCTGTTTAGGGGTTAGGCGTAAGTCCCAACGAGTATAAGATTCATAATTGCCATTTATCATGGTTATTTGATTAGACTGTTGTTTACCCAGTATTTCAAACTGGTCTTTTAATAGCGAAAAATCGGGGCTTAAAAAGGTTTGGAAATCGGTTTGTACAATAAGCGTAATGATGTCGCCCATTTCAATTTTTTGACGATCAACCCGTGCGGATAAGCTATCTGCAAATAGGTTGGCTGAAAAAATGGTTAGTAATAGCGAAAATAAAATTTTATACATAGAGGTTACCAAATTTTACCTTTATCTGATTTTTTTTGTTGTTGCTGTTGATATTGAAACTCAAATTTATTTTTTAAAAAAAGCCCAGGATCATCAGGGATTTGATTAAACCATGCTTTTTGAGCTTGTTGTTGTTCGGTTAGTTCTTTTTTATCTTTGCTTGATGCTTGTGCTATTTTTGATTTATCTAATGCTTTATTTTCTTTCTCGCTATTCTTTGAATTTTCACCCTCTCCATCGCGAGTTTTGTCTTTTTCATCTTTTGCTTCTTCTACTTCTTCTGACTGTTTTTTATCGTCTTGTTTACTTTGTTCTGCTTTATTTTTCTTTTGTTTGTCATCTTGCTTATTGTTTTGGCCGCTCTCTTGCGATTGATTGGGTTGCTCGCTATTAGGTTTTTCACCCTTGGATTGCTCACCTTGTTCACCCTCTTTCTGTTTGCCTTTATCAGTTTGCTGATTTTTACCATCACCTTCTTGGCTAGGTTTATGCTGTTTTTGTTGTTTTTTGGCGATTATCTTTTTAATTATATTTAAGTTTTTTTCTGCATCTTTAAAGCCAGGGTTTAATTTTAATGCCTTTTCAAATTGCTTTTGTGCGTCGGCAAATTGCCCTTGTTTGGCAAGAGAATTACCTTGATTAAATCGCCCATTGGCACTGTTATCTAATTCAAATTTCTTTTCCGCCTTGGCATACTCGCCAATTTTATAATGGCTTGCTCCTTGCCATGTTGAGCTTTCAAATCTATCTAGTGCCGCGTTATAGTCTTGTTTTTGCCAGTGTTCATAACCTTGTTGATTATTAGATTTAAGAAAATCCAAAAACTTTACTTCTTTTACTTCTTTCGCTTTCGTTATCTCATCTTCCGCAAAGCTTTCTGGTGCAAAAATCGCCAGGGGGGGTACTAACATTGTCCAAATTAGAACAGAACTGACCACCCAACCACGACGAAAAGAAAAAGCAACAATTAATAGCAAAGGCAACAATAGATAAATACCATTATCTAACCAACTAGAAATCGCTTTTTCTTTTTTATCACTTTTATCAGTTAAGGAGTCAGAAAAATTAATTTTACTAATTTGTTCAATATCGCTATTATCATTTTGTAAATAAATGAGCTTAGCATTCAATTCACTCGCAAGATTAGCTAGCCTTTTTTCAGGTACTTTGGCAATAATAATTTTGCCGTCTTCATTTTTTAATAAACCATGATCAGGAACAGAAATAGGTGCTCCCTTGCCTGTTCCGACCACTAATAATGTTATTGTAATATTCTGCTCAGAGAGCTGTTGTCTTAGTTGGCTAATTTCATCTTGGTTTATATCATCTAGCAACCAAATAATATGCCCATTTTTAATACGAGATTGCTCTAATAATTTAACCGCTTTCGCTAGCCCTAATACCGCATTAGAACCAAAATTTGGCATAATGATGGGGTTAATATTAGGCAGTAAGGAGGTCATTGTCTGATTGTCATCAGAAATAGGGCTAAGACTATGAGCCGAACCTGAATAAACCACTAACCCTGTGGATAAATGCGGATTGGTTTTTAGAAAGTCGATCAATTTATAGCGAGCACGCGTTATCCGATTCGGCTTAATATCTTCGGCAAGCATGGATAGTGAATTATCTAATAGGATAACGGTTCCCTGTTGCATTTTTTCAGAAGGCTGTTCAATCTGTTGCCAACTAGGCCCCGATAATGCAATGATGGCGACTAGCCAAATAATCGCTAGCCCCATAAGAGGTAAATAGGATGTTTTTTGCTGACTATTTTCGTCCAATAAAACTTGTTGAAATTTTGGGTCAATCAGTGAGTTCCAGTTACCTTGTTGTAATTTGTTTTTTAAAATAAACCATAATAATATCGCAACGGGAATAATTGCCCACAACCACTCTGGGCGTAAAAAATGCATACTCATGATTTGCTCCATAATCGTACGCTAGCAAGGATTAAGCTTAGTAAAAAGGCAACCGCTAAAGGATAGGGATAAAGTTCTGTGCGTAAGCGATATTGATACACTTGATGTTTACTTTGTTCTAGGAGGTTTATCTCTTCATAAATGCTATTTAATTGCCGTGTATCAGACGCAAGATAAAATTTTCCGCCTGAAATGTCAGCAATTTTCTTTAAGGTTTCCACATCCATA
>CAYMAW010000029.1:0-10188 GCA_964388565.1 uncultured Piscirickettsiaceae bacterium
CCTAGTGCGTTATATAAGTTAATTTGTCTTGGGGTGTTGTTTAGGTGGTCGTCGCCACGAATGACATGGGTCATGTTCATATCCCAATCATCGACCACAACGGTTAGGTTGTAGGTGGGTGTGCCATCTGAACGGGCGATGATTAGATCATCTAGTTCTGTATTTGAAACGGTTACCTGCCCCTTTACAATATCATCTATGATAACATCGCCATCAAGCGGGTTCTTAAAACGAACCACAGGGGAAATATCACCAGGGGGGGTACCCGTAAAGTCACGGAAACGCCCATCATAACGAGGTTTTTCATTATTGTCTTTTTGCTTTTCACGCATTACATCTAATTCTTCTGGCGTAGCGTAACAATAATAAGCTTGGTTATTATCGAGTAGTGTTTGAATCACTTCTTTATAGCGGTCAAATCGTTCTGTTTGATAGTATGGACCTTCGGTATGAGCTAAACCTAACCAGTTCATGCCGTCAAAAATAGCGTCAACCGATGCTTGTGTTGATCGCTCTAAATCGGTATCTTCAATTCTTAAAATAAAATCGCCGTTATTTTTTTTCGCAAACAACCATGAAAAAAGAGCTGTACGAACGCCCCCAATATGTAAGTAACCCGTTGGGCTTGGGGCAAAGCGTGTTTTAATCACAATGATATCCTAGAGTAGTAAAGTTTCAATCCTATATTATATATTAAACGTTTAAGAAAAATACTGATATGTTAGAATCTCCTTTTTTTATAAATTGGAAGTTAATAATATGTCTAAGCAATACTCAACAACCCCTGAAATAGTAAGTTATGGAATTGGGCGCCAAATGGGCTCTCAACTAATGGCTGACCCATTTGAAGGACTTGATGCCTCTGCCGTTGCTAAAGGGTTAACTGATGCATTAAGTGGTATTGAAAGCCCAATTAGTCATGAAAAAATTGGCAAGGCTTTTCAAGAGATTCAAGAAATCATGTCTGCTAAACAAGCTGAAAGAGCAAAAGAAGCGTCTTCAGAGGGTGAGAAGTTTTTAGCTGAAAATGCGAAAAAAGATGGCATTCAAATTACAGATTCTGGTTTGCAATATGAAATTATTACAGAGGGTAAGGGTGAGCTTCCATCTGAAGATGCGACGGTTTCAACACATTACCATGGCACATTAATTGACGGGACTGTTTTTGATAGCTCTGTTGATAGAGATCAACCTGCTGAATTTCCTGTTAACCGCGTTATTGCTGGTTGGACGGAAGCATTGCAAATGATGCCTGTTGGGTCTAAGTGGCGTTTATTCGTTCCTTACAATTTGGCTTATGGTGAACAAGGTTCTGGCGAAAAGATAGCACCGTTTGCGACACTAATTTTTGAAGTTGAGTTATTAGAAATAGTTTCTTAAGGAAACTGAACACCTAGCAAAAAATATTTTTTGCTAGGTGTTTGTTGTTTCTAAGGAAAAGAGTACCTTGTATCAGCATTGAAATGCGTTTGTTTTTTTGCCTTTTTATTGTTTAAAAGCTTTTCAATTTTAAACCTTAAATCATTTATTTCTTGCGTACTCTTATCTATCTTTTTAATCAGTTTTTGTTGAGACACTGATTGCTGTTTAATTTTTTGGTTTTGTTTTTTAACTTTAGTTTCAAGAGATCGAACTCGCTTACTGATGCTTGCCGCTTCGGCAACCCCTGATAAGAAAAACACACTCACAAAAAAAACAATAAAAATCTTATTCACTTTTTCCCCTCTCTCTTAATACACAACACTATTGGTAATATCTATAATAACTACCGACAAGAAAACCCATGGCAATCCCCTGATGAAGGATTTTTAACTGCGTTGTTTGAATATACAAAAGTGCTTTTGAAAAAGTCTGAGTCAATATAAACCTCTAAAACTGTTTCATAATTATTATCTGGCATCGGAGTGATACTAACCACCCTCGCACCACGAACCACTGCATTTACTCTTGCTCTAAAACTGTCATTTTTTGCCGTTAAGGTAGAAATTGCCGTATTACTGTCAATTTTAATCCCGTGCAATTGTTCTGCTAATGCTCTATAAGCATCTAATTTAGACGCTCTAATTGCCATTAATAATCGCTGACCTTTGGTCACATTTGCAAAAGCACTCGCCGCACCATAACCAATACCGGTAATTTTAATTAGCTCGGCAGTATTATAAGACGGCTTTGACTCTTTAACAAAGTTTGAACTGGCTTCTTGAGGTGAATCTGTATGGGATAAACTATTTAACGAACCCGTACCTCTAGCATCAGACATTGCATGATATATTGCATGATATTCCGTCTCTTTATCCGAGTTTTCAAAAGGGTTTGTAGTACACCCCATTAACCAAAAGCTACAGGCTAATCCTGTTACTAATAAGCTATACATTTTCATGACTTTTTCTCCATTTTATTCAAAATAATATTTTTTTTCATATTGTCTATGTGTCTTCCAAGTGTAACTATCTTTGTTACATGCTTGAGGGTTCTTACTACACTTTAATTCATCTATACTTATCTTTTCCCCTACCGCAAGTTCTTTCCTTTGATGTTCGGAATAATAATCTGGAACATGAACACTCGTTGTAGAACAGCCTACTAACGCAATAACTTGCCATAACACAAGGGCAAGAATTATCTTTTTACTCATCTATAATAATCAGAGTTGGGCTGAAACATTCCGCCAGGCGAAGTATATTGATACAACCCAGTAGGCTCTGAATTTTTAGCCGCATCATTGTTTTTTTGCTCAGATTCCTTTATTGCTTTAGTTCTTACTTCTGCTAATCTATTTTTCAACATCTGCTTTTCAATGTTTTTAACATTTCTTAACAAGATTTTATGCTGTGATTGCAACGATTTTATTCGTTTATTTACTTCATAAACTCTACGCTGAGTATTAGACATTTGTGAACTAACTTTATTCATTTTTTCAATTAACTCAGGGTTTAGACTACTTTCAGAAACAACTTTAACTTTTTTAATCTCTTCTTTTTTATTAGCTTTAACGGAAAGATCAATTAAAGGTTTATGATTATTAGGTTGGGTCATCGCAAGAATATCGTCATCTAATTGTTTAATCAAAAAACTAAGACCATCTAATTTTTTTTCAAGAGCTTTTACGGCTTTGGTGGATTCGCTACTTTTAAGTATGGCTTCTGTCACACCTAGTTCAATACGGTCAATTTTTTCAAGCGTTTCATCATCAATGCTACCCGTTGACATAGCACCCCAAACACCGATTACCAACCCGATTATCATTAAGGTAATAATGACTGAACTAAAAATAATAATCAATTTTTTGACACTTTTCATATCTTCCCCTGTGGAATCACTTTCTGACTTATTTTGTCGTAATTCAGCTCTTTTATCTAAAATTTTATTCGCTGATTCATCTGTAATTTCAGGTTCTTTTTCTGGCAGGGCTTCTTGCTCAGGTTCTATTTTAGCTGTTTCTGTAGTTTCTTCTATATCAACTAAATCTTCAACATCAATAAGCTCATCTACATTTTCAACTTCTTCTAGCGAGCCTTCATCAATAAGGTCTTCATCTAATGTGGGAACATCATCTAATTCAGCTTCATCTAGTAAGGCATCTATGCTACTTAAATCATTTTGGTCTATATTATCTGCCACTTGTTTAATACCTCACTAACTCTATTACTTGTTTTTTAAGGAGAGCTTCCCTTTATGTATTTTTACTAATTTAGTCTCTATTTTTATTTTAGTTTCACCTTCAAAAATAATTAAACCTAACTTAGAAACAATGGGACTTCTGTCCTTATTTACCATTTTAACGATTACTTCACTAGCACTTTTTCCTAAAGCATAAAAAGTGCCAAGTTTATTTGACATATCCCTAGGCGGTTTTTGTTTCTGCTTTCTTATGATAAAATAATCAACGAAATATTTTGGTAAAACTGCTGTGGTATTTTCCCAATAGGCAATTTTTTTAGCAAAAGAGCTTACAAAAGGGAGTTTGCTAGGAAACCAAATATGCTCAATCTTATTTGCCTGATAAAATTGAAGTAATGGCGTAATTTGCCCTGCTTTTTCTTCAGAAAGAAAGGAAATTATTTTTGTAATATCCTTTCTTGCCCTTTCATCAACTTTAATGGAACGCCCTATAACCTTTTCTAACCAGCTTTTCCTAGCTTTTGCCTGTTGAAGATTAAGTAAGTCTGGAATGGTTTTATAAATAGATTTGTCCATTGTTTTTAAAACGGGTTCTATATTTTGATTATGACATAACTGTAAAAATTGTTGCTTTAACGCTACTGAAGATTTTGAGTTATCGGACAAAACCAAAACTTTTCCTCTATCCTCAACACTGATATAAGTTAAAACATTATCTAAACTCCCTATCCTAGAAAGGCTAATAGATTTTGAATTAGGCAACATTTCATCTATTTCATTCAAATATAAAGTTGGAACACGGGTATTTAATTGGTTAAATTCAATAACATTTTTTTTAAGTAGCGGCCCTAGAACCAAGCTTGGGCTATATAGCTTAACGAACTCCCATAAGTCAAACATTGAAGTGTATGCATTGGTATCTATATATTGAATATTATCAGCATAGATTGTTTTTGAAATATTAGATTCGATCCCTTCAAGAATTGCACCACCTAATTCAGCATACCGACCTGTTTGAGGTAATAGAACAACCACAGAATCTAATTTAGCATCATAATTACTTTCCTTTTTATTAGCATCATAATTACTTTCCTTTTTATTGATACTTCTGCCCATTTTAGACTTAGGGTTTAATGCTTTGTAGTAGCCTTTTTTTAAATTAAGTAGCCTTTTCCGCATGCTTATTTTTAAAATGTTTTCCATTGCAATTAATTTAGAAATGTAATTTTTGAGTTGGATTATATTTTTATTTTCTAATGCCAATTCAGCTTTTAACAAATAAATTTCGGCATCTATTAATTCTAACTGTTTAGTGTAACCACTTGGTAAAGAAGAATATACTCGTGTATCTAATGCAGAAAAGGCAGGGCTAGAAGATAAAAATATAAATAAAAAACAAAATACAAATTTAATGATTTTATCTACTAGCGTTAAGATGTCTGGGCTTTGTTTTAAATTAATTTTTATTAACTGATTTTGAAACAATTTCATAACAATCTTTTGAAAGCCCTTTTTTTGCCATAATGCTTAACAAAGCTGTTTTCATTAAGTGTTGACGATTCAAATCATATTTACGCCACGATGAAAATACGGCAACAAGCCTAGCCGCTATCTGTGGGTTTATTTCATCTACTTTAAGCACTTCTAATGCCAAAAATTGATAGCCTTTACCACTCGCATCATGAAATGCTTTTAAATTAATTCTACCAAATACGCCTAAAACACTTCGTAATCTATTTGGGTTGGTATAACTAAAATCGGGATGTTTAACCAGCTTTTCTATATCAGATAATTCGCCACAAGAAGCTTGAATAGCAAACCACTTATCCATTACAAGCAAGTCATCTTTCCATTTAGTATAAAAACCGTCCAAACACTGATTTGCCATATCCGTATTAAATGGTTTTAAGGCGGTTAATGACGCTGAAACATCAGTCATATTTTGCTGTAGATTAAACTGAGAAATGGCTAAATCTTGCGAATCATTTAATAAACCTAAATAGGATAAACAACGGTTTTTTAGCGTTCTCTTAGCAATATCTTCTTTATTATAGGCATAATCTTTATTTTCATTTTTAGCGTGATAAATCTCGACTAATTTGTTCTTAAAGTTTTGTGCAATTTCCTGTTTTGATAATTCATGTACCAATATGGCAACATCAACAGAAACAAGTTCGCCTTGTTCAACTAAATGCTCAATGAAATACTGTTCACTAGGAATTTCTAACGAAAGTGCTTTTAAAGAGTCGTCAATAGTATCGTCATTCAATACACTTTCAATAATATTTAAAACTGAATTTGATAATTTAAAATTTTCTTCTTTTTGTAATTGATGATAGTTCTTAACCAAATCATTAAGCATTACTTTTTGACCTGACTCCCAACGAACAAAACTATCTTGGTCTTCCATCGCTAACATGATTAATTCCACATCACTTTGTTGATAATCAACAATGACGGGTGCTGAAAACCCTCTAAACATTGATAGCACAACTTGCTCGTTTACATTTTCAAAAACAATATTTTGCTCGGTTTTTGTAAATCTAAACAACCAACCACTATCGGTTTTATCGCAATCTTCTGTTGTAATTGAACCTTGTGAATTCCCTGCCCGATCCAACACATCAAAAACGACGGGGATCAACAAGGGAAGATGATTGGTTTTACCATTTAAAGACTGTTTAAAACTAATCGTCAATTTTTTAGATGCTGAACAATAGTTTGAATCTATTTTTACCGTTGGCGTGCCGGATTGTACATACCAATTATGCATTTGCTGTAAATCTATGTTATTTGCATCTGCTATCGCATTTCTAAAATCCTCAACGCTTACTGCCATGCCGTCAAATCGTTTAAAGTATAAATCCATGCCTTTTCGGAAGCCTTTTTCGCCTAATAAGGTATGATATAAACGAACAACCTCTGCCCCCTTCTCATACACCGTCATTGTATAAAAATTATTCATCTCAATATAAGACTGTGGCTGAATTGGGTGTGACATCGGCCCTGCATCTTCGGGAAATTGGTTATTTCGTAATGCTTTAACATCTTGAATTCGCTTAACATCTGCAGAGAGCATATCGGCTGTAAACTCTTGATCTCTAAATACCGTTAAGCCTTCTTTTAAAGTCAATTGAAACCAGTTTTTGCATGTCACTCTATTTCCCGTCCAGTTATGGAAATATTCGTGACCAATAACGGCTTCAATTCCTTCAAAATCGACATCTGTGGCTGTGTCGGGTTTAGCTAGCACAAACTTAGAGTTAAATATATTTAGCCCCTTATTCTCCATCGCTCCCATATTAAAGTCATCAACAGCAACGATCATAAAAATATCTAAGTCATAAACCAGACCAAAACGCTCTTCATCCCACTGCATTGATTTTTTTAACGACTGCATTGCATGTTCGCACTTGTCTATATTTTTCTGTTGAACATATATTTTTAATGCTACATTTCGATCATCTAAAGTCGTGTAATTATCTTCAATAACACTAAGATTTCCTGCGACGAGAGCAAACAGATAACAAGGTTTTTTATGTGGGTCTTCCCATATAGCATAATGCGAATCGTTGCCTAAGTCACCCTCTTCAATCAAGTTACCATTTGCTAACAAAACGGCGTTATCAGTTTTGTTTGCAATAATTTTTGTTGTAAATAATGTCAACACATCTGGTCGATCTAAAAAATAACTAATCGTTCGAAACCCTTCCGCTTCGCACTGCGTACAATAATTACCACTTGAACGATAAAGCCCCTCTAAACGCGTATTTTCTTCTGGGTTTACAATCGTATTAATTTCAAGTTCAAATTTATCATCGTCACAATCTAATTCAAGCTTTGAATCTGTCAACTTATATTCATTTTTTAACAGTTCCCTACCATTCTTAAAGATAGAGATAAGTTCTATATGTTCGCCATCTAAACTCAATGTTGTTTCAGATGAAAGACGACTGAACTGCATAACATTTTTTATTTTTGTTGAATTGGCAGATAGCTCAAAGGTTAAATAGACCGAATCAATTTGAAAGTCAGGCGTTTGGTAATCTGTTAAATAAGTAGTTTTTGGTTCAATTAGTTGTGACATTATTTTATTAGCCTTGTATTAAATTTAACAAAAAAAAACCTTTTTCCTTAATTTTGTATAACTTAGCTAAATAAGGGAAAAGGTTATAGGTTATAGGGCTATTTCTTATCTAAATTTAATAAGAAAACTCCACGCGTCTATTTTCAGACCAAGCTTTTTGATTATGTTCAAAATTTATTGCTTTTTCTTCACCAAAGCTTACCGTATTAATTCTATCAGAGGCAATGCCCTGTGCAATTAATGCGTTTTTAACTGAATTTGCTCGTTGCTCACCAAGTGCCAAATTATAACCAGCGGTACCTCGTTCATCCGCATGACCTTTTAACAAAACAGTCGCAGACTTATTTTTTGCCATGTAATTCGCATTTAATTTAATTAAGTCGTCAAAATCAGTCTGTACTTCTGAACGGTCAAATTTAAAATAAATAACCTTACCTTGAATCCTTGCTAGTATTTCCTCTGCCGTTAAATCTTTGTTCTCTAGTTCCGTCGTTGCTTTTTTAACACTACTATCTGAAACATCAACTATTGATGAATCAATTTTATCGCCTGTTACTTGATTAATATCATCACTAATAGGGTTAGAACTACAACCAACCAAGGCAAGATTTAAGCCCAAGATTAATAATAAAGTTTTTAGTTTTAAATTTTGCATTTTCATTCCTTATGTTACCGTTTATTTTATTTTTGATTTAGATAAACATTCTACCGTAATAACGACAAAAAAATTAAAAACATTAACATTTTGTAAAAAATAACAGTGGTGTCGAGTAAAAATAATTTTATAAAAAAACCTTCTTAAAACTCCCTACTGTCTATTTTTTAATCAACTTGTAAAAAGTAGCGTATTAGATAGACTTAGTCTATTTAAACTAACTTTAGTAACAAAGTTATCCACAGAATATGTGGATTATAAACAAGCATTAACAATTATCACTTAGAGTAATCGTAAAGTGCATTAATCAATTAAATTCAATAACTTACAGTTATATACTATCATTTAACTTAAGTTAAATCGTTAATATAACAATCGTCCGATCAAGTTTTTTTGAAACTTTATTCACTATTTTTTATATAAACTACTTGACATTATCAAACCCTATATTTACCAATAAGTTAGCCATAAAATTGATTTTTACATTTAAAGGAATCGTTAAATTATGTGTTAAAATTTCCCTTAGAATTATAAGGGAATAAAAACATGGCAAAAATATTGGGAATAGGGAATTCTGTTTTAGATATTATTTTAACCACCCCGTCTTACCCTAAAGAAGATGATGAATTAAGAGCTACCAAAAGAACTTTTCAAGTCGGTGGTAATGTTAATAATTCATTATATATACTCTCCCAATTAGGTCATGATACAAGTATTGTTACCACTGTTTCTTCTGATGACTCGGCTAAAAAAATTGTATCTGAATTTACCACTAGAAAAATAAACACCAATTACTTACAAAAATTTATTAAGGGGCAAACCCCGACTTCTTATATTATTTTAAATCAAGAAACGGGTTCAAGAACAATTACTCATGTTAGAGATTTACCAGAAGTAAGCTTTGATTTTTTTGCCAAAATTGAAATTGAAAATTATGACTGGCTACATTTTGAAGGGCGGAACATTGAAAATTTAAAAGGTATGCTGAATATAGCAAAAACTTTTTTAGATGATCAGCCAATATCATTAGAAGTAGAAAAATATAGAGAAGGCATAGAAGAAGTCATTCCACAAGCCAATCTAGTTATTTTCTCTCATCATTATGCCAAACAATCAGGGTTTAATACTGCCATCGAGTTACTAGAGGCAAAAAAACAAGTTGCCCCAAATGCAATGTTAGTTTGCACCTGGGGGAAACTAGGTGCATGGTATTGTGATATAAATGGCAATATTAAACATCAGCCTGCTGAAAAAATTCCACAGACAATTGATACGCTTGGTGCAGGCGATACATTTAATGCAGGCTTAATTAGTGAACTGGTTCAAAAAAAACCTCTCGCAGAAGCCGTTTTATTTGCTAGCAAACTTGCTGCCAAAAAATGCCAAAAAACTGGACTGGATAACATCTTAACCCATGTTGTTGAAAAAGCCCCTTTAGCAAATATTAAACAACTCACAAATTCAAAAGTAACCCTTCTCGATTGTGAAGAATTATCGAGTTCGGTTATTTTAATAAAACATAACGATAAAATTAAGGCCTATTTAAATAACTGCCCACACCAAGATGTACCGCTAAACGAAGCTTATAAGATAGATGTTAACCCTTTTGAAAAAACAATCAAATGCTCCGTACACGATGCCTATTTCAATATAGACGATGGCTGTTGTACAGAAGGACCATGTATCAACGAAGAACTTAAAACAGTGATGATTACCATTGATAACAATGGCGATATATTTTTAGCTTAATATATTATTTAAGGAAGAACCTAACAACTAAAATTATTTTATACTGGTAAAAAGTGCCGATATTTTCACTGCAATT
>CAYMAW010000030.1:0-10014 GCA_964388565.1 uncultured Piscirickettsiaceae bacterium
ATGATTATTATGCCAAATCATATTCACGGCATTATCGAAATCGTAGGGGCGGATAATATGGGTGTCGCATCATACAGCCATAAATGGACGGCTTATTCCTCAATTAGTTGCATTATATCCGCTCACAAAAAAATGCCAGGGGGAGGGTGTTATTCAGTGTCTCCTTAAAGTAGAATAAATACTTTAAACCTAAAAGTTTCATAATTATTATGTCAGATGAATTACAACAAACCCCTTTTTACAACCTTCATCAACAAGCGGGGGCGAAGTTTGTCGCTTTTGCAGGTTTTTCTATGCCGATTCAGTACGCAAAAGGAATAAAAAAAGAACATATTCACACCCGAACCCAAGCTGGTCTATTTGATGTTTCTCATATGGGACAAATTCGTTTATCAGGTAAAAATATCGCAGAAAAATTAGAAAAACTAGTGCCTGTTGATATTGTTGATTTACCTGTTATGACGCAACGATATGCTTTGTTTACCAATGAAAAAGGTGGGGTATTAGATGATTTTATGGTTGCCAATATAGGTAACGATGAATTGTTTTTAGTGGTTAATGCAGCTTGTAAAGAGGCAGATTTTAAACATTTAACAGAACATTTAGCCGACAGTAATGTTGAAATGTTCGAAGATAAAGCTCTACTGGCATTACAAGGAATAAACGCCCGTGAAGTAATGGCTAAGATTTCTAAAGAAGCCGCACAAATGACTTTTATGAGTGTAAAAAACCTAACGCTTAATGGCATTGAGTGTTTTGTGACTTGCTCTGGCTATACGGGAGAAGATGGTTATGAAATTTCGGTTCAAAATAGTGATGCCCAAGCCCTTGCCGAATACTTATTATCATTTGAACAAGTCGAGTGGGTTGGCTTAGGTGCACGCGATTCATTACGCTTAGAAGCTGGTCTTTGCCTATACGGGCATGAACTTACACCTGAAATTACACCAATCGAAGCAAGTTTAGACTGGGCAATATCAAAAGCAAGAAGAGCGGACGGTATTCGAGCAGGTGGTTTTATTGGTGCGGATAGTATTTTGCCACAAATGGTAAACGGAACCGATTATAAGAGAGTAGGATTACAGCCTCTTGGAAAAATGCCCGTTAGAGATGGTGCAGAACTAGTTGATGAAACGGATAATATTATCGGGGTCATAACCAGTGGCAGTTATAGCCCAACCTTATCTGCCCCGATTGCGATGGGCAGAATAAAAACAGAATTTACCACAACAGGAATAAAAGCAAATACAAAAATATTCGCTTTGGTTCGTAATAAAAAAGTAGAAATGCAAATAGTTAAATTGCCTTTCGTTAAACAAAATTATTTTAGAGGAGTTTAGAAATGATTTATTACTCAGAAGATCATGAGTGGGTCGTGTTGGAAGAAGATGGGACAGTAACCGTTGGAATTACCGAATTTGCACAGCAACAACTAGGCGATTTAGTGTTTATTGAATTGCCTAAAATTGGCGAAGAAATAGAACTGGGTGATACCATTTGCGTTATCGAGTCAGTCAAAGCCGCTTCCGATTTAATTGCACCCGTTACAGGGAAAATTATAGCAGTAAATGAAGAGCTAGAAGATGAACCTGAATTAATAAATGAAGCCGCAATGAGCCATTGGATAATGAAAGTTGAACTAGCGGATAAATCTGAATTAGATGATTTAATGAACGAAGAAGATTACTTCAATTGTATTGAAGACGAATAAAGTTATTAAGACTGTATTTTAAAACAGCAGGGTAAAACGAATGATGAGCAAGTTACACGATTTATTTGATAAAAACAGTTTTGTAGCAAGGCACAATGGTGCGTCAGAACAACAGAAAATAGCAATGCTAAATAGTTTGGGTTTTGTTGGAAGAAATGTTAGATAAAGTCGTTCCTAAGTCTATCCGTCGTACCGATACGATGAATATCGGCGAAGGGCTTGCTGAATATGAAGCTTTGGCGAAGTTGAAATCTCTTGCTCGTCAAAATAAACAACTTAAATCGTTTATTGGAATGGGCTATTACAACACCCATACACCAGCGGTTATTCAACGCAATATTTTGGAAAACCCTGCTTGGTATACCGCTTATACTCCCTATCAGGCGGAAATTTCGCAAGGTAGAATGGAGGCAATGTTAAACTTTCAAACAATGGTGACGGATTTAACGGGCATGGAACTTGCCAATGCCTCATTATTAGATGAAGCAACCGCGTGTGCGGAAGCGATGACGCTTTGTCAACGAATGAGCAAGTCAAAAGGCAAGGTATTTTTTGTAGATGAAAATTGCCACCCACAAAATATTGCTGTGGTGCAAAATCGTGCTAAACAAATTGGTATAGAGGTCGTAGTCGCTAACGCAGTTGAAGCCAATCTTACCGATTGTGATTTGTTTGGTATTTTATTGCAATACCCTGGTAGCAATGGCGAAATAGCTGATTTTAGTGGTGTGATTGAAATCGTTCATAGTCAAAAAGGATTGGTTGCGATGGCAACCGATTTACTTGCGTTAACTTTGCTTACCCCCCCTGGTGATTTTGGTGCAGATGTGGTGGTGGGTAATTCACAACGCTTTGGTGTGCCGTTAGGTTATGGTGGTCCACATGCGGCGTTTATGGCAACGAAAGAGAAGTTTAAGCGTTCTATGCCCGGTCGTTTAATTGGTGTATCTGTTGATTCACAAGGCAACCCTGCATTGCGTTTAGCATTGCAAACGAGAGAACAGCATATCCGTCGTGAAAAAGCCACTAGTAATATTTGTACGGCACAGGCTTTGTTAGCGGTGATGGCAAGTATGTATGCTTTGTATCATGGCGAGTCAGGTTTAAAGCATATTGCTAATAGGGTGGCTAAATTAACAAACTTATTTAAAGCAGGTTTAAAAAAAACAGGGTTCTGTTTTGTTAACTCGTATGCTTTTGATACCCTAAGCATTGAAGTAGATGATGTAAGTTCAGTGATGAACAAGGCGGTTGA
Source organism: uncultured Piscirickettsiaceae bacterium (assembly GCA_964388565.1). Lineage (GTDB taxonomy): Bacteria > Pseudomonadota > Gammaproteobacteria > Thiomicrospirales > Thiomicrospiraceae > Hydrogenovibrio. The sequence continues at coordinate 2,967 of CAYMAW010000030.1, forward strand.
AGTTGGTTACAATTTACGAAAATTAAATGAAACGGCAGTGAGCATTGCTTTTGATGAAACAACAGAATTAGTTGATGTTGAAAGCTTATGGGAGGTGTTCGGTGTAAGTAGTTTAGTTGCGGACGAGTTGTTTAATGAAACCGAAACCGCACTACCAAGTTCATTATTAAGAAATTCACCATTATTTAGCCATGAAGTATTTGAACGCTATCATTCTGAAACTGAAATGATGCGCTATATGCGTTACTTGGCAGATAAAGATTTAGCTTTAGATCGTGCAATGATTCCACTAGGTTCTTGTACCATGAAATTGAATGCGGCGGCAGAATTACAACCTATTTCTTGGGCAGAATTTGCTAATATTCATCCATTTGTACCACTCAATCAAGCAGATGGTTATCAGAAAATGATAACAGAACTGGAAGAAATGCTTTGTGATATAACGGGTTATGATGCCGTGTCATTACAACCTAATTCTGGTGCACAAGGCGAATATGCAGGTTTATTAGCCATTAATGCCTTCCATAAAAGCAATGGACAAGCACATCGTAATATTTGTCTAATCCCTGCCTCTGCACATGGAACCAACCCTGCATCTGCACAGATGACGGGGCTAAAAGTGGTGGTGGTAAAAACCACTGAGCAGGGTGACATTGATATGGACGATTTAACAGGAAAATGTGAAAAACACGCAGAAAACCTTGCCGCAATAATGATTACCTATCCCTCTACGCATGGCGTTTTTGAAGAAAATGTAACCGAAATTTGTGACTTGATTCATCGTTTTGGTGGGCAAGTTTATATTGATGGTGCAAATATGAATGCGATGGTGGGCGTTGCTTCGCCAGGAAAATTTGGCGGCGATGTATCACACCTTAATTTACACAAAACTTTTGCCATTCCGCACGGAGGGGGTGGACCAGGTATTGGGCCAATCGGTGTAAAATCACACTTAGCTAAGTTTTTACCGAAAACGCCAAAAAATAAATCTGAAGTAGGTTTAGTTTCTGCCGCACCTTGGGGGTCAGCAGGTGTGTTGCCAATTAGTTGGATGTATATTTCAATGATGGGAGCGAAAGGGCTTTATCAAGCAACGGCAAATGCAATCTTAAATGCCAATTATATTGCTAAAAAATTAGCACCACATTACCCAATTCTGTATACCGATTCAAACGGAATGGTCGCACACGAATGTATTATTGATTTAAGGCCGATTAAAGAAATATCAGGGGTTAGTGTCGATGATGTTGCCAAAAGGCTGATAGATTATGGGTTCCATGCTCCAACCATGTCATTTCCGGTTGCAGGAACCTTAATGATTGAGCCAACAGAATCTGAATCTAAAGCAGAAATAGATCGTTTTTGTGATGCAATGATTGCTATTAGAAAAGAGATTAAACGAGTGGAAAGTGAAGAATGGGAAGCTGAAGAAAGTCCTTTACGCAATGCACCTCATACCGCTTACATGGTAACAGGTGATAAATGGGATTATGCTTACAGCAGAGAATTAGCTGTTTTTCCCGTTGAATCACTTAAGCATAATAAGTATTGGGCACCGGTATCAAGAGTTGATAATGTTTATGGAGACCGAAATTTAGTTTGCTCTTGTCCAAGTATTGAAAGCTATGAGGGAGTTAAATAAAATGAAACAATATATTGTTATGACTGTTTTAGGTGATGATTCATCAGGTTTAGTCAAATCATTATCAGAGATAATCGTTGCACACCAAGGGGAATGGGTCGAAAGCAACATGATTCATTTATCTGGAAAATTTGCAGGAATTTTGCGTATTAATTTGCCTGTTAAAAATATAGATGATTTTTGTCAGCATCTTTCAGAATCGAAACTAGGTTTGCAAGTTGCATTTGAACGGGTAAGATTGAAAGAAGTTCCGATCAAAACTAACGCCTATACGCTAGATTTAATTGGACAAGATCAGCTCGGAATTGTTAATAAACTTTCTTCAGCTTTAGCCAAAATACAAGTCAATGTCGAGCAACTTAACACAGAAGTAATAGAGGCCTCGATGTCTGGAGAACAATTATTCAAAGCTAATATTATGCTATCTGTTCCGATTAACATTAGCGAAGAAGACTTGCAAGATGCATTGGTTAGCATAGCAGATGAATTGACATTAGATCTTGAATTACAGAAAAAATAATCTGTAAGACTGTATTTATATTGTTAGTTGTTTATTTTAGCGAATGATTTAGTGTAAAAATTAGTCTAATGTTACCTGCCCCTGGCACTTTTTAAGAAAATGCCAGGTAGTGTAAAGTTCGTTGATTAAAATGTAGTCTTGGTAAATGTATATTTTGCCTATTTTTTTAGGTTCACTTCTTTCTACCACTGTGACCGAACTTCTTAATTCTGTATAGGTCATGTATTCTGGTTCGTAGATGATGTCCTCTGTTTCATCTAGGCTACTGGCGATATTGGTACTGACAGCAACGATTAGAACAAGTAGAAATCCTAATTTGTTTTTTGGCGGTGCGGATGGTATGGTTTTGGAATTAACAATGTATTTTGACGAAATGGCTATAAATATAATGCTCGCAAGAGCGGAAAAAATAATATCCCACCAGTCAAATCGTGCATTTATAAAGCTGAGGTAACTGGAAAATATTTCAGTTACGGTGGCTAGGACGAATATTGTTAATGACACTTTTACTATTTTATTGGCTGTTGCCCCAACTAATCCAAAATATAAAAAAGACAGTAGTAAGGTATAAAAGAAAGAAGGTAAACTTGCTAATAAAACAGAGGGTAGTGTTAGTTTAACTAAAAATTCACCACCAAGAAGGGGGGCGAATCCTCTAAAAAATAGATAAAACAGGTAGCCAATTATCACAAATAGAATGCTTAATTGGAATGACTTTATTTGTGATGATGGCATGGTAAAACCTTGGCTCTAGTTAGTAAGTGATAATTATTATATTTTCTTTTTGCGTAGAGAGAGTAATTTAAGGTTTTTTTTGAAAGAAATGGAGTATTATTTATTTTTGTTAAAAAAGAAGGAAGGACGAGAGAATCATGTCACCAAATTTATTAAGGTTTTTTAAATGATTGGGTTTTTAACAGGGAAAATACACTCCAAACAGCCACCTTTATTACAGTTAAATGTGCAAGGTGTGGGTTATGACATTGAAGCACCTATGTCCACTTTTTATAATTTAGGTAAAGAGGGCGAGGAAGCGACCATCTTAATACATATGGTGGTGCGAGAAGATGCGATGTTATTGTTTGGTTTTGTGACTGAAATAGAAAAAAAATTATTTCAAGAACTTATAAAGGTGAACGGTATTGGTGCAAAAATGGGCATTGGGATTTTATCCGCCATGTCAGTTGCTGAATTTGTTGGTTATGTAGAAGTGGCTGATGTTATAGCCATTACAAAAATACCAGGGGTGGGTAAGAAAACCGCTGAGCGTCTCGTAATTGAAATGCGAGATAAATTAAAAAACTGGTCAGAAGAGCACAATCTTGTTTCTACCGTTTCTAGTAAAGAGAAAGCTTCATTTATTAAAAAACAACAAGCTAATTCGTTAGCACAGCAAGCTCTTGTTTCATTAGGTTATAAGCCTGTTCAAGTAGAAAAGATGTTGAAAGCGGTTTCAAAAAATATTTCATTAGAAGAAACCATCAAACAAGCTTTGCAACAGGTATAATCAAAACTTTAATTTAGTTAGAATGACTTAATAATGATTGAGACAGATAGAATAATCGGTGCACAAACGGTTGAAGAAGACATGTACACAGCACCAACCATACGACCTCAAGTTATTTCTGAATATATTGGGCAAACGGCGGTAAGGGAACAGTTACAGTTATCAATTGATGCGGCTAAAATGCGTAATGAACATCTTGATCATGTTTTGTTATATGGACCGCCAGGATTAGGTAAAACAACACTTGCAAATATTATTGCCGAAGAAATGGGGGTGACAATTCGCCAAACATCAGGGCCTGTAATTGATAAGCCTGGTGATTTAGCGGCTATATTGACAAGATTAGAACCGCATGATGTTTTGTTTGTGGATGAAATTCACCGCCTTAGCCCTATCGTAGAAGAGGTGCTTTACCCTGCGATGGAAGATTTTCAAATCGATATAATCATCGGCGACGGACCAGCCGCTCAAAGTGTTAAAATAGATATTCCCCCTTTTACTTTGGTGGGGGCGACGACGCGAGCAGGCTTGCTAACCTCTCCTTTAAGGGACAGGTTTGGTATTGTTCAACGGTTAGAGTTTTATTCAGTAGAAGAGCTGACACAGATTGTGGCTAGGTCGGCTAATATTTTAGCGGTAAATTCTGACTTGGAGGGTGCAAAAGAAATTGCTAAACGCTCCCGTGGAACGCCTAGAATAGCAAATCGCCTATTAAAAAGAGTTCGCGATTATGCTCAAGTAAAAGGCGACGGAGTCATAACCAAAAACATTGCAAATCTAGCACTAGATTTATTAGAAGTAGATCCATTGGGGTTAGATAAAATGGATAGACGGTTACTTGAACTGCTTATTCAACAATTTGAAGGGCGCCCGGTTGGAATTGACTCTATTTCTACTGCTCTAGCTGAAGAAAGAGGTACAATTGAAGATGTAATTGAACCTTTCTTAGTGCAACAAGGGTTTTTAGTAAGGACGCCAAGAGGTCGTGTAGCCACTCAGCAGGCATATCGGCATTTAGGGTTTGACTTACCAAAAGAATAATTTAAAATTTAACTCTAGTCCGCTATGCATTCATAAAAAATGCCCGCTTAACCTACGGCTAACGCCTAGTGAAGCAGTTGTCTTTTACAAACGCCTAGCGAACAAGGGTTAGCACTATATATCCATATTCTATTTGCGGATTATGGTTTAACCTCAAATTAGAAATTTTTAGGCAAAGGCGTTAAAAGGAAACTGTATGTCAATTGAAGAATTAGTCTTAAATGCAAGCCCTGTTGTTCAAGCGGTAATGATTTTGCTATTATTGATGTCGATTACTTCTTGGGCGGTAGCAATTGCAAAGTCGTTTGAGTTAAGAAGGGCTAGGAAAAAAGCTCAAAAGTTCGATAATGTCTTTTGGGGTACACACGAATTAACAAACTTATTCAATGATGTCTCTAGTGGAATTATTAAAAAATCGAGTTGCACCGTTATTTTTGAAGAAGGATTTAAAGAGTTTATTCGCTTAAAAAAGCAAGGCGTTGATAATGCAAGTGATCTCGTTTCTGGTGCTCAAAGAACCATGAAAATAGCATTTTCAAAAGAAACAGAAAAATTAGAAAATAGAATTCCTCTGCTTGCAACCGTTGGTTCATCTGCACCATACATTGGTCTATTTGGTACGGTTTGGGGTGTGATGCACGCTTTTGCATCGTTAGGCGATGTACAAAATGCGACATTGTCAACAGTCGCACCAGGTATTTCAGAAGCTCTTATTGCAACAGCCGTTGGTCTTTTTGCGGCGATACCTGCTACTGTTTTTTATAATCGTTTGTCAGTGAAGTCTGAAAAAGTTATCACACAGTATGAAAACTTTGCAGAAGGTTTTTTAACCATTATCCAAAGACAAGCGCATTTAATTGAAAAAAATAAAATAAAAGAGCATTAAAATTATGTCAATGCGGAATAGTGGATTTAGAGTTAACCCAAAAGCAAAACTTTTATCGGAGATAAATGCTGTTCCGTACATTGATGTTACATTGATCTTACTTATTATTTTTATGATTACTGCCCCAATTGTGCAACAAGCCGTCACCGTAGATTTACCTCAAACCCCTGTGATTGATAATAGCCTAGAATCAAATGTGACAACAAAACCATTTGTAATAACCGTTAACAAAGATGGCTATTATAAAACATCAGAAAGTGAGGGTAAAGCCGTTGCTCAAGAAGAACTTTCCCGTATCATTGTTGAAATTGTAGCGAGATCTAAAATGAATGCTAAACAGGTGTTTTACATACAGGGTGACAAGGATACGCAGTACAAATATATAATGTATTTGTTTACGGTATTGAAATCGAATGGTGTTGAAAATGTTTCTTTGTTAACTAAACCAGAATCTGCGAATTAAAATCATGATTTCTTTTATTCTTCGTCATCCTTTCTCCTCCTTTTTAGCCTTACTGCTTCATGCGGTTCTATTTATGCTTATTTTAATCTCCCCTAAAACGGATGATGTTATAACCGTAAAATTAGTTGATGGGAATGAACTTATTCAAACAATTGAAAACTCTCAAATGAAGACTTTTGCGGTGGATAGTAAACAAGTGGAGATTCAAATAGCAAAATTAGAAAAACAAGAGCAACAAAAACTAGTCACCCAAAAGCAATTAAAGTTGCAGACAGAGGAAGAGAGGAAAAGACTTGCTCTTATTAAACGCAATCAAAAAACTGAACAACTTAAATTAGAGGAAGAGGAAAAAAGAACAAAATTGGCGCAGGAAAAAACAAGTAAAGAAAAATGGAAAGCGAAAGAAGCAAAGCGTCTTGCAGAGATAGAAAAGAAAAAACAAATTGCACAGAAAAAGCAAACCGAATTGGAAGAAAAGAAAACTAAAAAAGCACAACTAGAAGCGAAGTTGGCTATAAAAAAACAACAAGAAGCTAAAAAGAACGCGGCTTTAACAGAAGAGAAAAGCAGAAAATCAGAAGAAAAAGCAAAAGCAATTGCCCTTGAAATTAAAAAACGCAATCTTGAAAAGAAAGAGTTAGAAAAAGCCGCGGAATTAGCAAGGTTAAAAAAAGAGCAAGCGGAAGAAGAAGCTTACATGCAAGAACAGTTAGCCGCAGAAGCAGAAAAAGAGCGAAGAATATCTAAAGCTAGAGACTTGAAAAATTTAAAAATGGTTTATATTTCTAATATTGCCTCAGTGGTTAGATCAAATTGGAAAACTTCAGCCCGAATCTCGGATAAAGCGGCGTGTACAATTTCAATTAGACAAACACCAGAAGGAGAGGTGACTAGCGTGAAAGTGCATAGTTGTAATCAATATGCGACGAGACTGTTTAAAAAAGATGCCGAAAGGGCAGTTTATCGTTCGCAACCCTTGCCTAAAGCAC
>CAYMAW010000031.1:0-9966 GCA_964388565.1 uncultured Piscirickettsiaceae bacterium
CATTATTTTACGCATAATCATGATTTTTCACTCAACAAAGCGGAGAAGAGCCCAGAAGGTGATAAAGCGAATATTAATATCAAAAGCTTAGAAATTGGCATTAGTCGTGACGAATATGAATATTCTATTAACCTAGACGATGCTAAAAAAATGATTGATACCTTAGCTGTCGGTCCTGTCATTGAAAAATATCGATACCTAGTTAAATATGATAATTATTTATGGGAAATTGATGAGTTTTTAGGCGATAATGACGGCTTAATCGTAGCGGAAGTTGAGTTGGAGTCTGAAAAGGAACAACCTAATTTACCTACATGGGTAGCAAGAGAAGTAACTGAATTCACACGATATTATAATATTAGTTTAAGTCAAAAACCCTATAACCAATGGACAAAAGATGAACAGGATTTTTAGTTTTATACTCCTATCAAGCATTTCTTTTCAAGTAAATTCGGCAACGGGTCTGGTTGAAGCCTATGAATTTGCTTTAGATAATGATGCAACTTTAGCACAAGCAAAAGCGGTTCATGCCGCTAACTTAGAGAGCGTTAATATAGCAAAATCTCCTTTGCTACCACAAATTACAGGCAATGCAAGCTACACCATTAATGATGGTAGCAGTGATGTATCTGATGTTAACACGACTTCGTTAGGTATGAATTTACAACAGTCTATTTATCAAGCCGATCACTGGGCAAGATACAACCAATCTAAAATAAAATTAAACCAGTCATGGTTAACCCTTAAAATAACAGAACAAGATATGATTATTCGTGTTTCAGAAAGTTATTTTGGTGTGTTATTAGCAAAAGAAGACTTAGAACTGTCCAGAGTACAAGAAAAGGCCAATAAAAATCAGTGGGAAAAAGCAAAAGCTTCAGAAGAAGTCGGGCTAATTAGCTATACCGATGTATTACAGACCCAATCTAGCTATGACTTATCAAAATCGACAACTATTAATAGTCAAAACAATTTAGATATTGCTTTTGAAAAACTAAACAAACTAACCAGTATCGCGATTACCGAATTAAAAATAATGGCAACCACCACACAGTTTGAGCGTGAAGAATTAAATGTTGAAAACTATGAAAAGCAAGCCGTAGAAAATAATTTAACCGTTCGTAAATTAATTAAACAAAAACAACTTGCGTTACAAGAAATCGAACTTCAAAAGTCAAATTATTTACCTAAGTTTTATTTGCAAGCAGGTTACACTGATAAAAAATACTCCAATTTCGGTTCTAATTTTTCAGGAAACTACCAAGATAAAACGAATTTGAATATCGGAATATACACATCAATTTCCCTTTATTCTGGCGGTAGCACCACCGCAAAAGTTTCACAAGCAAAAGCTAACGAAAAAGTGAGTAAAATTTCGTTAAGAGACGCAAAAGAAACCGCTAAACTAAATGCTAGAATTGCCATACGAAACATTCAACGAAGCCATGAACTAATTGTCGCAAATCGTGCGGCAGTTAAATCAAGCGACGCTTTTTTAAAAACGGTTGAAGAAGGCTATCAAGTAGGGCTAAATAATGTATTAGATGTTTTAACCGCTAGAACCAATAAATTTCAATCACTTAGGAACCTAACTTCATCGTTACATAACCTAGCATTAAGTAAATTACGCCTTGCCAAAACCCTTGGTACACTAGACATTGAAAAGTTAAAAGAAATTGAAACACACCTCCACTAGACGAAGTTTTGTTAAAACCGTTGCCAGTGTCTTTTCCACTTTAGGAATCGCAACAGGGCTAACGGCTTGCTCAAACGAAAAGCCAACGCATAAGGAGATTAAAATGGGCGTGACCTCTCGCCCAAGAATGCTTGACCCTCGTAAAGCAACGGACGCCTTATCGAGCCGAATTAATCGGCTTATTTACCAGTCATTAATTGATTTTGATGAAAGCTTTTTACCAATTCCATCGCTTGCCAGTTGGCAACAAATAAGCAAAACTCATTATCGTTTCAGCATATTAAAATCAAATACTTTTCATGATGGAAGCCAGTTAACGGCAAATGATATTGTCGTCACCTACCAATCTATTCTTGATAAAGATTTTGGATCTCCGCACCGCGGATCATTAAAAAATATAAAAAACATCGTTGCCATCAATCAGCAACAAATTGATTTCCACCTATTTAAGCCAGATGCATTATTTGTTGGGCGATTAGTTATTGGAATTTTGCCAGCAAAATTAATAGAAAAAAACCACTCATTTGTTGAAGAGCCAGTTGGATCAGGTTCATGTGAGTTTTTTAGTCGAAACGAACAAAAGTTAGTTTTAAAACGAAAAGACAATGTTTTACTTTCTTTTATAACCGTTAAAGACGCCACGGTTCGGATATTAAAACTAAAAAAAACTGAATTAGATATTGTTCAAAATGATTTATCACCAGAATTATTATCCTACTGCAAACAACGACCAGAAGAATTTAAAGTAATTTCTAACAAAGGTACAGGCTTTAGTTATATAGGGTTTAATTTTGAAGACCCATCACTTGCCAATATTCACCTACGAAAAGCAATTGCCCATGCGATAGATAGAAAAGAAATAATCAATAAACTTTTTGCAGGTTATGGCAGGCTAGCAGGTGGACTACTAACCCCCGAACACTGGGCAGGGGAAAGTGATTTAAACGGCGTAACATTTAACTTACAAAAAGCCAGGCAAGAACTCAACCTATTCAAAGAATCTCAAAAATTGCCAGGGGGGGGTACAAAAGATGGCTATGAACTCGAATTAAGTTTTAAAACCTCTTCAGACCCGACAAGAATTCGTCTCGCAACAATTTATCAATCTCAATTAGCTAAAATTGGCATTAAACTTACAATACAAAGCTATGATTGGGGAACTTTTTATAGTGATATAAAGCAAGGGCGTTTTCAACTTTATGGACTGGCGTGGGTCGGCATAAAAAGCCCTGATATTTTCCAATATGTATTTGACTCAAAAGCAATTCCACCAAAAGGTGCAAATAGGGGACGATACATAGATAAAAAAACCGACATGTTAATTAAGAAAGCAGGGCAAGTAGAGACCATTGAAGAGCAATCTAGTGCATATCGTCAATTACAAACTCGCTTACAAAATGACCTAGCTGTTATTCCACTTTGGTACGAAGATCAATACGCAGTAACAACAAACAATATCAAAGGTTATCAAGTCTATTCAGATGGGCGTTTTGATTCATTGCTTGATGTTCAAAAATATGAAGATTAACATTTCAATTTCAAAACAAAGCTTAACCCTTTTTAAGGACTCAAAAAAGTTTAAGCATTACGCTATTAGCACAGGAAAAAATGGTGTTGGTTGTGAAAAAAACTCAGGCAAAACACCACTAGGAAAACATAGCATTAGAGCGATGATTGGTAAAAATGAACCGATTAACACCGTCTTTATCGGCAGAAGAAAAACAGGCGAAATTTATACAAAATCACTCGCGAAACAATACCCAAATAGAGATTGGATTTTAACTAGAATTATTTGGTTGTCAGGAACAGAAAAAGGGAAAAACAGACTAGGGCAAGTAGATACCATGCAACGCTACATTTATATCCACGGTACGCCCAACACCGAACCAATGGGGCAAGCAAACTCACACGGTTGTATTCGGATGAGAAATACAGATTTAATAGAATTATTTGATTTAATTGATGTTAAAACATTGGTTGAAATTAATTTTGACCAAGGTTTAGATGCCTACCATATTCTAAATTAACAAAAAATCCAGTACCTTATTTTGGAATATCATGAACTCAATTCATAAAAGAGCTAATTGTCAGGTTTCACCACGTTGTACCATCCCGTTAAAAAAGGGGGTTAGTAATAAGCAGTTAGGGTTAGATGTATAATGAATTTAACATAATATACATTATGCGAACATAGGTGTCATTTTAATAAAGGCTAAATTTAGCCTTTATCTCTATAACTTATATTTTTATACGATATTTAATTTTAAGCTAGTATAAAAAGCATTGGTACGATTGCTACGATTGTCATTAATATTGGAACCCATGCTTTTTCTTGTTTAGCAATGATACCAATTATTCCTGAAATAAGTGCTACTGGAGCGGCTACCCAGGATATGGCGGAAAGATAAATGCAAACAATATGGCAATTACTCCGGCTATCATTCCAAGCGTAACGGAGTTACTTGGGTTATATTTTTTGGTATTTCTGTGGTCATCTGGCATAGCTTGTGAAGTTAGATACCTCTGCACTAGATAAGTCTTTTTGTGTTAATTCTAGATCAGTCATTCCTAGTGTTATTTTTTTATTTTTAATCAAGCTTTTAATTAGATCATCCCATGTTGCATGATCATCTAACTCGTTTATAATTTTTATTGCTGTTGGTTTTATTGACATGATTCTCCCCTCAAATTTATGTTATTTTAGCTTATTGTCTTACTAGTCATATAATATTATTTTATACGACTATAAAAAACAACTATCTACAAGGGCAGCTTATGTGTAGATGTCTTTTTCATTATGGTAGAATTTAACTATTATCTTTATTTGGAGAATGGACAATGGCGTTAGCGCTAGGGTTACAATTAAATGTAGGACAGCAGTTAAAGCTTACTCCACAGCTTCAACAGTCTATAAAAATATTACAATATTCTGCTTTAGAAGTTCAACAGACAATTTCTACTACGCTAGAGTCTAACTTTATGTTAGAGGTTGATGAGGAGGAATTGGATAAGGATACTGTTGAATCTATTGAAGATTTATCTAGTAAAGAACAAGCCGCCCCTGCTGCTGAAGATGAGGTAAACCTTGATAAATTAGACACAATTTCTGAAAAACCAGAAATGGATTATGAGTGGGAAGAGGTTTATTCTGATTTTACCGTTAGTAAGTCTTCCTCTGAGGATTATGCTTTACCTGAGAGCTATACTGCCGCAGAAATAAGCTTACGAGATAATCTTTATTGGCAGTCTGACATTTATCAATGGCAAAATAATCAAGAGTTAATGGCTTCTTATATTATTGATAGTGTTAGCGATGAAGGTTTTTTGAAGAAAAGTTTAGATGAAATTTTATTGGATATTAATAAACAGCTAAAAGATGAAGTTAATTTAGAACAGTTAGAAGGTGTATTAAGTATTGTTCAGAATTTTGAACCTACTGGCGTTGCGGCAAGAGACCTTCCTGAATGTTTATGTTTACAATTAGAATATCTTGACCACTCCCCTTTTATAATCACTTCGATACAAATTATTAAAGAAAACTTTGAGCTGTTAACGACTAGAAATTATAATAAGCTTAAAAAAATCTATTTACTTAATGATGAGGAACTCTCTAAAGTCATTGAAGAGATTCAAAGTTTAAGCCCTAGACCTGGGCGAGAATTTTCATCTGATAACACTGATATTATCGTGCCTGATTTAAAGCTTTCTCGTGGTAAAAATGGTTTTATTTTAGAGTTAAATCAAAAAGCATTTCCTCGTTTAATGGTTAATTCAGCTTATATAGATATTGCAAAAAATCAGCCCCCTACTTCACAAAATTCAGGCGACGCTCAGAAAATTAAAGAGCAACTTGTTGAAGCTAAAGGGCTTATTAAGAGTATTCATAGTCGTGGAGAAACCTTATTAAGAGTTGGACAGTTTATTGTTGAAAAACAGGCAGATTTCTTTGAGCAAGGTGAACAAGCAATGAGGCCAATGGTGCTAGGTGATTTGGCAGAAGAGTTAGAGTTGCATGAATCGACCATATCAAGAGCGACTAGCCAGAAATATATCCAAACCCCTCGGGGGACTTTTGAGTTAAAATACTTTTTTTCTACTGGGCTTGCTCAATATGGAAATGAGGATCAATCTTCTGTTTCGATAAAATTCCATATAAAACAGCTAATTGATAAGGAAAACCCAGATAAACCTTTAAGTGATAATAAACTAATGAGTTTATTAGAAGAACAGGAGATTTCTGTTGCCAGAAGAACGATTGCTAAATATAGAGAGGCAATGAATATTCCCTCTTCTAGTGCAAGAAAACAATTAAAAAAGAGTTTTTAAAAACAATGTTAAATACCAAACAACCAATTGAACAAATTCAACAAACATCTCAACAACAGTGGGAGGCTGATGCACATTTTAAAGATTATATGTCTGCGGTAAACCCAGCTATGCCTAAAATTGATGTTGTAAGCTACCCTGCTTCGATTCATCAGTCAGGTGTCAGTAAAATTACGCCATTTGATTTATCAAAAGAACTAGGGGTTGAGGGCTTAGCAACAACCCCTAATTTATTAGCAAATTTTGTTAGAATTCGGGCAACTGAAACATTAAAAACTTCGGCTAATGCGACCTCTCAAGTATTTTATGTTATTAATGGTTCGGGCAAAACTCAAATGTCTGAGGGTTCAATTGAGTGGAAAGCTGGCGATTTATTTACTCTTCCTGCCGTTGGCGATGCACTACATACTGCAACCGATGACGCTGCATTCTATTGGGTAACCGATGCACCACTAATGACTTTTTTGGGCGTTAAACCTTCTAAAAATAAATTTAAGCCTGTTTTATACACAAAAAAAAGGCTCACCGAAGAGCTTGAAGCGGTAAAGTTGTCAAATCCGACAAGTAATAGAATGGGCGTTTTATTAAATAATCCTAATTTTTCTAAAACATTGACAATTACGCATACGCTTTGGGCACTATACAATGCTTTACCTGCTGGAGCACAGCAAAAGGCACATCGCCATAACTCCGTAGCATTAGATTTTTGTGTATCTGCAGGGAAAGACACTTACACTTTAATTAGTAAAGATATTGATAAAGATGGCAACTTAATTAATCCTATTAAAGCAATTTGGACACCAGGAAGTGCATTTGTTACCCCACCTGGCTGGTGGCATTCGCATCATAATGATTCAAATGAAGATGCAATTGTTTTACCTATACAAGATGCCGGATTAATCATGAATATGCAGGTTTTAGATTTTCAATATATTAAATGAGACCTTTTCGTGAATTCAATATTTTTTAACCAAAATCTGCGAAATTATATCTAATTTTACTATCGTGACTAACTCGTGCAAAGGTCTCTAAATAAATGATATAGTACCCCTATATATTAAAAGAGAATCATTTATGTTAAATGAAGATTATACCATTACAATAGTTGAAGATGATCCGCTTCAACTGGAAAACCTTACTACCGCTATAAAAGACCAAGGGTTTAAAGTAAATTCATTTTTAAACAGGAAATCTGCCGAAGAAAGTTTCCAAAAGAAACTACCCGACTTAATTATTTTAGACATCATTCTTGGTAATGAAATTGATGGTGGTTTTGAAATAGCCAAAAAATTGCTTTCTTTTAAGACCGCTATTCCCGTTATCTTTTTATCCGAAAGACAATCTGAATTTGACATTTATACGGGGCATGCCTTAGGAGCGGTTGACTATTTGCCAAAGCCGATTAGCTTGCCAGTTTTAACGGTTAAAGTTAAAAATTTATTACGAATAGCTTCTTCTGTATCAGAGATAGTCTTACCAAAAGAATCCTCTAAAATAGAGGGTTTGAGGCTTGAAGACGCTGAGTTTAAAGCCTACTGGCATAATAAACAACTTGACTTAACCGCAACAGAGTTTGAAATGTTAAAACAGTTTTCTATTACAGGAAAAAAAGAAGTCGTTACCTATGAAAAATTACAGGAATCGACACAAGGAGTTGTCGAAAGAAATACAATTAATACGCATATCTGCCGAATTAGAAGTGCATTTAAAAAAGTAGATCCTAAATTCAATATGATTTATAACGAGTATGGTCGTGGTTACAGTTGGCAAAAATAATATTTTAATAAACGAAGAGATTTTCATAATTAAAGGTCCCCAGTGGTTAAGTTAAATATCTTTAATAAAATACGATTTACAATAAGAACGAGATTTCTCTTATTATTATTGATGTTAAGTATTTTGCCTATTTTAACCTATCGATTTGCTATTGATTTTCATCGTTTATTGCTAGAAAACCAAGCGACGATTCAAAAACAAAAAGTAATTAATGTTGCTTATGAAATTCCAAATAAAACCAAGATCGTTAATAATCGCACCAATTTAAGTAATGTGAACAGCCGTTCTCTAAATAATTTTTATCTTAAGAAATCTATACTTTGGATAATTAACCCAGAGGGTAAAATAACTTATTCAATTGGTAAAACTTCGGCAAATGATTATTCCTTTGGGCATGACTATTTTACAAAGGTCGGTTTTTGGCTTATTCAAGGTACTTCTCAATTTATACCTTTTACCATCCCCTACCCCTATCCACAAAGCACAAACCCTAAGAGAGTGTTAATTAATGCGGCTCTTTCAGGAAAAACTTACCAACAATATAGAATGAAGGATAACCGCCCTACTTCTCTTATGTCCGCCACACCGATTACAGTACAAGGAAAACTAATTGGCGCAGTTATTTTAGAAGAATCTATGGATAGTATGCTAAGGACCTCATTAAAAAGATTTTATCGAGTCGTTGGGGTTGGTGGAATGGTTTTTATTTTTGTTTTTATGGCAGTTTTTTTCTATACCGCTTCAATTTCTAGAAGAATTTATAAACTTGATTCGGATGTTAGAAATACATTTGACCAGCTAGGCAAGGTAAATGAAAATAATTTTCTTGACGCCAATAACTCATGGTTTTATCAAGATGAAATTTCAGGGTTAAGACATCATATTTTTACAATGCTAGACCGACTGTCTAGTTATGAACGCTACTTGAAAAAATTACCTGTTACTTTAAGGCACGAACTACATAACCCGTTAAATAGACTGTCTATGTCATTAAGTTTATTAGAGAAAGATGTTGAACATAAACAAATTCAATATTCTTTACATGCTTTAGAACAATTAAAACAAATTATTGCCTGCCTATCAGAAGCAACGAGCATTGAAGAAAGTTTAAAAAACCAACAACCCGAAGCTTTTCCCGTGGCAAAAATGTTAACGATTTATGCTGAAAGTATTAAAGAATTGAATCTTGAGCATAACATAGAAAGTGCAATTAATTTACCAAACGAAACCAGTTTAGTGGGTGACGGATTTATGCTTGAACAGCTATTAGATAAATTAATTAGTAATGCAAAAGATTTTGATGATAAAACAACTCCCATTAAATTATCCGCTAATTTAATATCAAATAATTTAATTCATATCATGGTTACAAACCACGGAAAGCCTTTGCCAGAGGGGTTAGAAAAAAACATATTTGATGGAATGACATCAATAAGAGAAACAAATTCAAGTGATCAAACTCACCTAGGGCTTGGTTTATATATCGTAAAGTTGATTACCGATTTTCATAAAGGAAAAGTTGATGCAAACAATATACTTAATCAAGAAAGAAAACCAGTCGGCGTTGAAGTTAGTATATTCTTACCCGTAGAAATCTTAGACAGCTAACCTAAAAGCAAAAAATGCCAGGGGCAGGTCATTCTTAATAAAAAACTAAATTATGCTTTTATGTATCGCAATCAGTGTTTCAAGGGGATCTTTAGATTGTGTAATAGGTCTACCTATTACTAAATAATTCGCGCCAGCAGTTAATGCTTCTTGAGGCGTCATAATCCTTTTCTGGTCATTAATTGCCGCACCTTCTGGACGAATGCCTGGAGTCACTAAACAGAAATCGTTTTTTATATTTTTTCGTATCATTGATGCTTCTTGAGCGGAACAAACAACCCCGTCCAACCCCGACGAATGTGCAAGTTTTGCTAACCTTAGAACATTCTCTCTAGGTGTTCCAGACATACCTATATCTGTTAAATCCTGTTGTTCCATACTAGTTAATACCGTTACCGCAATTAAAATAGGTTGGTGCGATGAATTTAAAACGGCTTCTTTTGCTAAAGACATCATTTTTTTACCGCCCATCGCATGGACATTTATCATCCAAACGCCCATTTTAGCGGCCGCTTCACAAGCTTTGGCGACTGTATTTGGAATGTCATGATATTTTAAAT